>RFIM01000147.1 GCA_003695215.1 Chloroflexota bacterium | reverse complement strand
GTGCGCTTATGCGGCTGATCGACCAAACCTTCGTCAATTTGAAAGCCTGAGGGCTGCGTCAGAAAGCTGAAGTCGGTTGGGATGCGCGCGCGTGCCAAGCCTTCATTGGTGTTGTTGATCAGCCAGATCGCCAGGCCGATCACGATCAGCAGCACAATCAGCTGCGCTGCGCTGCGCAGGAAGCGCACATCGCGCACAAAGGCGAAAGGTGAAGCGCGAAGCTGCTCTGAAAAATCTGCCATAAAGCACTTTTGCTACTCAAAAGACGTTCAGGCGCATTATAACCTCAAGTGAGCTGGCTCACTACAATGCATTTGCACAAAAGCTAGTGATCGCGTGCGTGTTCCATGAACCAGCGCTGAGCATCGAGCGGCTGCTCGCCTTCAGCAGGCAGGACGCGCTGATAGGTGCCATCGGGCAGCAGCACGCGCGCTTTGGCTGTATCGGCCATCTCAATGGCGATGATCTCATCCAGCAAGCGGCGTTTCAGCTCAGGCGCCTGAATTGGGAACCAAGTTTCCACGCGCCGATCGAGGTTGCGCGGCATTAAATCGGCGCTGCCGCAGTAAATCTCGGCGTCGCCGCCGTTGGCAAAGTAGTAAATGCGCGCGTGCTCCAGATAGCGCCCTAGCAAGCAGCGCACACGGATATTCTCGCTGACGCCTGCCACGCCTGGCCGTAGCGAGCAAATGCCGCGCACGAGCAGATCGATCTGCACGCCTGCCTGGCTGGCTTCGTAGAGCAAGGCAATCATGCGCTTATCCACTAGCGCATTCATCTTGAAGATCAAGCGCGCCTCGCGCCCTGCCTGCGCGTGCGCGATCTCACGCTTGATCAGCGCGTAGACTGCCGTGCGCAAGTGCTCAGGCGCCACCAAGAGCTTCTGATAACGCGCGCTGTTGTTGAAGCCCGTCAGCCGATTGAAGAGCAGCGTGGCATCGGCGCCGATCTGCGGATCGCACGTCAGCAAGCCGATGTCTGTGTAGATTCGCGCCGTGACCGTGTTGTAGTTGCCCGTGCTCAGATGCACATATCGCCGAATGCCCTCGGGCTCTTTGCGGATGACCAGCGAGACTTTGGCGTGTGTCTTCAAGCCGACTAAACCATAGACGACATGCACACCGGCGCTCTCTAAGGCGCGCGCCCAGCCGATGTTGTTCTCCTCATCGAAGCGCGCCTTCAACTCCACCAATGCCGCCACTTGCTTGCCGTTCTCAATGGCGTTCAGCAGCGCCTCCACAATCGGCGATTTGCTGCCAATGCGGTAGAGCGTGCATTTGATGGCAAGCACGCTTGGATCCTCGGCCGCTTGCTGGAAGAACTCGACAATCGGCGCGAACGACTCATACGGATGATGCAGCAAGATATCGCCGCGCCGAATCGCCGCGAAAATATCGCAGCCGCTGGGCAAGCTGGCAGGTCGCGAAGGCGTGAATGGCGGATACTTCAGCGCAGGCACGTCGATATTCGCCAACTCGAACAAATCGCGCATGCCGAGCGGCGCAGGCAGCACATACAGCTCATTGGCCGTGATCTCCAAATTGTGCATCAGCAGCTTGCGCACTGAGTCCGACATGCGCTCGTCCACGTCCAGGCGCACCACTGGGCCGAAGCGCCGTGCGCGCACCACTTCCTCGACCGACTCAAGCAGATCGCTAGCTTCCTCTTCAGCGATCTCGATATCGTTGTTGCGCGTCACGCGGAAAAGGCTGGCTTCCAAAACATGCATGCCCTGAAAGAGCAGATCGAGATTGGCGGCGATCACCTGCTCGAGCCAGACGAAACGGTAGAGGCCCAGATCAGGCGCTGTGCCATAACGCCTATGGACGTCGTTTAGATCGAGCAGGCGCGGAAAGATGTTCGGCACCTTCACCCGCGCAAAACGCTCGACGCCGTAGGCATCTTCCAAGCGCACTGCCAAATTCAGGCTCAGATTCGAGATGTGCGGGAACGGCCTGCCTGGATCGACTGCCAAAGGCGTCAGCACGGGAAAAATCTCGGCCTCAAAGTAACGGCGCAACACTTGCCGATCGGCTTCGCTCAAATCTGCGTAATTCAGGATGTGCACGCCTGACTCAGCCAAGCGCGGCAGCAGTTCCTGATGAAAATGCTCGCGCTTCTGGTACAGCATCGGCAGCACGCGCTCTCGGATGGCTGCTAATTGCTCGTGCGGCGTTAATCCATCAGGCGAGATTTCATAGACGTTATGCCGCACTTGATCCTGCAGCCCAGAGACGCGCACCATGAAAAATTCATCCAGATTGTTGCTGAAAATGGCCAGGAAGCGCACGCGCTCTAGCAGCGGCAACTCAGGATTGAAGGCTTCGTGCAGGCAACGGCGATTGAATTCCAGCCAGCTCAGCTCGCGATTGATGTAAAGCGACGGATCGGTTAGGTCAGGCACTTGTAAAGGTTGAGCAGGAAACATCATTCTTCAGCCAAATCCCTTTATTGAGGCGCCCAAGTTTGCCCGCCATCTCAGCCGTTGAGCCAGGCCTCGCGGATCGCCGCTGCGACGCGCGCGCCGCTTTCTGCAGCCAGATGCACGCGCCCGCCGATCAGATAATCGCCGACGAACCACAAGCCGCGCAAAACGCCGTTCAGCTGGCTCGGCTCTGCCAAGGTGTTCGGCTGCGAGTAGCGCCAACGCTGCACATCGGCCCAATCGAAGTCGGTCAGGCGCTCGCCCAGCAGCTTGGAGACGTGCGCCGCCACTTCATTCACAAGCGCTTCGTTCGGCGTTTCCCAGTGATCGAGGCTGTAGCTCTCGCCCATTTGCGCCACGAGAACCGATTGGCCTGGCAGCACATGGCCGATTTTAGCGTGTTCGTAGCCGAGCCAAGCCAACGGATCGCGCTTATCGCTGTTGAGCAGCGCATAGAAAGGGCGCGGCGCCACAGCGCGCTCATAGCCAAGCGTGATCGAGAGGCAGCGCCGATAGGTCGCTGCTTGCAAGGCTGCTTGCAGGGCAATTTTCTCAGTCTGGGGCAACTCGCTAGCGGCGATCAACTCAGCAGCTTGCCCACTTGGGATGGCGATCAGCACTTGCGCGTACTCGCCCAGCAAAGCGTTCTCAGTATCGTAGAGCGCGTAGTTGCCCTCGGCGCGCAGCTGCAATTTGCCGACCCGCGTGCGCAGACGCACCTCAAAATGACCTGAATCAGCCAGCAGCTTGCCCAAAGTCGAGACGCCGTGTCGATACGACCATTTCGGCGCCGCGTTGTGTTCAGGGTCGCCTTCGCGGATGACGTGATCGGCATCAAACGTCCAGACAGGGCGCCCGATGTCGGAAAGATCGGCTGTGCTGAGTTCTTGGAGCATCAGGCGGCGCATGATCTCATTTTCAGTCTTCAGGTACTGCGCGCCATGATCGACGTAGATGCGGCCGCCTGGGCGCTCATACCAGCGCGTGGCCGCACGCCCACCAAAGCCGCGGCTCTTCTCGAAGACGACGACCTCGCCCTTGAGCTGATAAGCCGCCGTCAGGCCGCCAATGCCCGCGCCAATTATGGCGATCTTCATAGGGCTGTCCACTTCCTCTCAAAATTTGTTGTACACTATTGTAAAAGCGTACTGAGCATCAGCCAAGCCTGAGCGAGGCAAGAAGCGCATGTCTGAGGTGAAAAGATGCCCTAATTGCCGAACGCCATACCGTACAGGTGAGATAGTCTGCCAGAAGTGCGGCATGATCCTGATCGATCCGCGCCTTGGCACTGTGCACATTCGCGTGAGCCCTGATGCGATCCGCTTGCGGCGCCGCTCAGATGATGCGCCTGAGCTGCCAACACTGAATGAGCGCACCCTCCAGCTGCACATTCGCGGCATGAGCGAGCAGATCGCCTTTGAGGAAGGCACGTCAATCGTGCTCGGGCGCCTTGATCCAAGCTGCAAAGAGCAGGAGACCACCTGCTACGATCTAACGCGCTTTGGCGCGCATGAACGCGGCGTCTCGCGCAGGCATTGCCTCATCAGCTACCGCGACTCGCAGTTCTTGGTCACTGACCTCAACAGCGCCAATGGCACCTTCATCAACCGCAAGCGCCTGCAGCCGAGTGAGGCCGTCCGCCTGAATGACGGCGATGAGCTGACTCTAGGCAGCTTGATGATGATTGTCCGCTTCAACGCGCCCACAGCCCAGCAGAGCTAGTGCCGCCAGATATCCAAGACTGCCTCTGAGACAGCGTACGGCGAGAGATTGGTCGTGTCCACTTGGTGTGGCACAGCACGATAGGCTTCGGCGCGCGCTGCCAGCAGCCGTTGAATGTGCGCCGTCAGGTCGCCATCAGGCGGATTTAACAAAAGCGGCCGATCGGTCTTGTTCGCTAAGCGGCGCGCTAGATGCTCGGCCGACAAGTTGAGGCAGATCAGGCAGCCGCTGCGCAGGAGCAGCTCGCGGTTTGTGGCATCGAGCACCATGCCACCGCCTGTGGCGATCACATAACCGCGCCAGCTCGCTGCAATTTCCTGGCACAGGGCGCGTTCCATCTGGCGGAAAGCCGCTTCGCCTGCTTCGGCGAAAATCGCGCTGATAGGCTTGCCGCAGCGCGCTTCGATGACCTGATCGGTATCGGCGAATTGCCAGCCCAAGCGCGCCGCCACCAATTTTCCGACCGTTGTCTTGCCTGTACCCATGAAACCGCACAGGATGATGTTCCGCGCTTTACCCATAGTCGTCTGCATCCGTTATGATAGCTTGCACAGATTGTAATCGAACTTGACGGCCACACGGAGATTCAGCATGTCTGAGAGTCTAGACCTGAGCGCTGCTTTGCGCATCGCCGAAACTGCTGCACGGCGCGCTGCCGATCTAGTGCTGCCTCATTTCCGCAGCGTGAAGCTGAAAGTGTTGCGCAAAAGCGCTACCGATCTGGTCACTGAGGCCGATCGGCGCTCTGAGGCGCTCATTGCCGAGCTGCTGCTGCGCGCTTATCCCGATCATGCCTTGATTGGCGAAGAAGGCGGCGAGCAAGGCGCAGCAGCAGCACCCTACCGCTGGCACATTGATCCATTAGACGGCACTACCAACTTCGCACGCGGCATTCCATACTTCGCCATCAGCCTTGCGCTCAGCGATGCTCAGAACGTGCCGCTGCTCGGCCTGGTCTACGATCCTGTGCATGAGGAATGCTTCAAAGCGGTGCGCGGCGGTGGCGCCTGGCTAGGGCGTAAAAAGTTGCGCGTCAGCCGCACCCGCAAGCTGGCCGATGCGCTCTTGGCCTCAGGCTTTCCGCACGATAAGCGCGTTAATCCTGACAATAACACTGAAGAATGGGCATGCTTTGTGCCGCGCACGCAGTCAGTGCGGCGCATCGGCTCAGCTGCGCTGGAGCTGTGCTACGTGGCTGCAGGGCGTTTGGATGGCTACTGGGAAGCGCGCGTTCAGACTTGGGACGTGCTGGCAGGCTTGCTGATGGTAGAAGAGAGCGGCGGCAGGCTGAGCAACTATCGCGGCGGCTCGGAAGGCGTCTATGATGGCGCGCAGATAGTTGCCAGCAATGGGCGCATTCATGAAGAGATGCTGGAGGTGCTTGTCTTGGGCGCTGCAGCGCCGCGCCCGCGCGCTTAGTTCTGTTCGCCCAACAGCCGATGAATTTTCAGCGCAAGGTGGACTGCCAGGCGCACATCGGTCTGGTTCAGATCGAGCTTGAGAATCTCTTGGATGCGGTTCATGCGGTAAAAGAGCGTGTTGCGATGCACGCTCAGTTTTTCAGCGGTCTGTGTGGCGTTGCCGTGCGATTCGAAGAAGGCCTCGAGCGTTTGGAGCAAGTCGGCGCGTTGGCGCTCATCGTGGTTCAGCAGGCTGCCGATCATTTTATCGCGCAAGGCCAGCAGATCGTCGCGTAGGTCGGGGCGGGTGAGCAAGGTGTAGATGCCGAGATCGGCGGAGTAGAGCGGCTTTTCCGCGCGCAGGCGGCGTGCGATTTGGGCAGCGTGCGTGGCGTCGCGATGGCTGTTGGGCCACTCGCCAAGGTGCTCGGCCACGCCGCCGATGCCAATGGCAAGCCGTGCGTGTCTATATTCACGCTTAGCCGCTTCCATAACTGCTTCAGCGAAGGCGCGCGCCCGTGCGATTAAATCGCGCGCCTCGTCTGTGAAGAACAGGCGAAGCTCTTCACCGCGCACATAGACGAGCGCTTGTATGCTGTGATTTTGCAGCACAGTGTTCACTAGCGTCTCTAGGCGGCGCACTGAAGGATGAGGTTCGCCTTGCCAAGTGATAACTATTGCCACATGCGGCGATCTCATATCATGGCGGAAGCGATCGCCTTCTGCCAATGCCTCTGCCTCGCTGAGCGTGCCCATCAGCAGATTATGCAGGAAGTCGCCGCGCAGGCGCTTCTCAGCATCGCTGATCGTCTTGCGGCGCGCCATCTCAAGGGCACAAATGCTCGCGCCGTGCTGCAACACAAGCCGATCCAGTTCAGTGAATGGCGCATGCCGCGAGATGGCTGAGAGATAGCCGCGCCCAATGCCCTTGGAGACGATCGGCGTGACCAAGCGGCTGATGCCATCGTTGCGCAAGGTCTGTGTGTAACTGATAGCAGTGTGGCGCGGCAGACGGTACCTATCGCTGAGCGCTTGCGGCAATTTGCTGCGATCTTTGAGCAGGCTCAGCACCGCATCCCACTCGTTGGCAAGCTCAGGCGAGGCGCGGCAGGCTTGGACGCGCAGGTGCTTATCCTGCACCACAATGCCCTTGCCCAAGAATTGGCTCAGCGTCTCTGCAATGTCCTCCAAGCCGACATTCTCTGTGGCGATCTCGATCAGCTGCTCGTAGATTTGGGCGCTGCGCCGCTCGAAGTGCCCTTGCCGATCCAAGAGCAAGCTGATGATCGAGCGCTCGAGGTCGCGCAGGCGGCTGCCCTGCGGCAAGGCAATCACGGGCAGACGCTCGGCCTCAGCCAGCGCCATTAGGAGCGGATCGACAGGCTCAAAGATGGCAACGGCCGCGACTTTGGCACGGCTGCAGGCGGCGATCAGGTTGTGAGGATGGCACGGCTGCTCTGACGGGGCTACCAAGAGCAGTTCATCGCCTTCCAAGTATGGCAAGGGCGCATCGCTGCTGATTGTCAGTGCCCAGCGGACAGGGCGCTCAGCAGCCTGTGGTGCAGCCACAATCTTTGCTTTCAGCGGTAAGGCAAGCCTGCAGATTTCAGCGACAGTCAGCAATGTAGCCTCAGCGACCATAGGATGCCTCATCTTCTGTTTAGCCCTAACTTGTGCACAAGGCACAATTGTAGCATATCTTGCTAGAGGCAGCGCCATGCGCGCGCCGAGCCGTTTGGCGCATTTGGCGAAAGGCGTCTATAATCAGCGCTTGTTTTGGCAGATTGTGGCACGGCACGCTGTACGAGTTGCAAAGCTATGCAAAACCTGAATCCGGTGCGCGAAGTGGCACGGCGCGGGCGCGATCTGATGATCATCGGCGCGTTTGTGCTGTTAATCGGGCTGATCGTCGGCGCCATTGGCGTGTTAACCGTCCTGCTGTTTTCTAGCCCGACCTTCGGGCTGGGCTCGATGGGCGTCGGTGCGCTGACTGTGCTGACGGCCATTGCGGTCATGGTGCGCGGCCTCTCATTGCGCACCGAGAACGAGCCTGCCAAAGTTGTGGCGCAAGCGCTGAGCAGCACGCTCGGCGCTGAGTATACTTTCATTCGCAATGTCAGTCGGCGCGGCCTGGGCTACATTGACGCCGTTTTGGTTGGGCCGCCTGGCGCGCTCGTCTTTCGCATTCACGATAAGGCGGGCGTCTTCACCAACGAAGGCGCGACCTGGCTGATACGTGGCGCTGATGGCGTCATGCGCCTTGCGCGCCTGAATCTGACTCGCGAATGTGTGGCGGACGTCTTCGCCTTGCGCGCCTATCTGGCCAAGCGCGGCTTAGCGCACGTGCCCGTCTATGCCATTGTCGTTTTCACGCATCCATCGGCTAGCATCACAGTGCGGCAGCCCAATGTGCCTGTGGCGGACTTGCGCTCGCTGCTGGATGTCATGCGTAGCGATTACCTGCGCCAAACGCGCATCGATCCTAAGACGGTCGAAGCCACGGTGAAAGCAATCTACGAGTAGGAGATGACGCGGCATGATCAAACCAATTGTCACTGTCTCTGTGGTGCCAAACCTACCGAGCAGCCTGGAGCGTTTGCTAGAACTAGCTTACAACTTGCGCTGGTCGTGGAATTTGGAGACTTTGGCGCTCTTCAGGCGCCTTGACCGCGATTTGTGGGAAAAATGCGGTCATAATCCTGTGCTAATGCTAGGGCAGATCGATCAGCGTCAGTTGAATGCGGCTGCCAGCGATGAAGCCTTCATGGCGCACTACGATCGCGTTTGCCAGGATTACGACCGTTACATGAGCCAAACAGGCTCGACGTGGTACGCCAAGCGCTACCCTGAGGCGCCGCGCCAACCCATGGTCGCCTATTTCTCAATGGAATTCGGCCTGACCGAATGTTTGCGCAACTACAGTGGCGGCTTAGGCGTCCTGTCGGGCGATCATCTCAAGAGCGCTTCTGATCTCGGCCTACCGCTCGTTGGCGTCGGCTTGTTGTATCAGGAAGGCTACTTTGCGCAATACTTGAACAACGACGGCTACCAGCAGGAAGCCTATCCGATCAACGATTACGCCAATCAGCCTGTGCGCCGCGTGCTGGGCGCCGACAATCGTCCTGTGATCGTCAAAGTGCCGCTGCCAGGACGGCTGCTCTACGCGCAGGCATGGCAAGTGCAAGTTGGGCGCGTCTCGCTCTACCTGTTGGATACCAATATTCCCGAGAATACGCTGCCTGAGGATCGCGACCTGACCGATCGGCTCTACGGCGGCGATCGGCGCCAGCGCATCCGCCAAGAGATTCTGATGGGCATTGGCGGCATTCAACTGCTGCGTTTGCTCAACTTGCAGCCGACCGTCTATCACATGAACGAAGGCCACAGCGCTTTCATGGGCTTGGAGCGCATTCGCCTGCTGATGGAAGCGCACCCTGAGCTGACCTTTGAGCAAGCGCGCGAGATTTGCGCAGCCAGCACGCTCTTCACCACACACACGCCTGTGCCAGCAGGCTTGGAGCGCTTCGGCTTCGATCTGATTGACGAGCACTTCGGCTATATGTGGACGCAGCTCAAGCTGAGCCGTGAAGAATTCCACGAGCTAGGGCGCGAGAACATGGGCAACTACGATCTGTTCAGCATGCCTGTGCTCGCCGTCAAGCTCTCAAACTACGTCAACGGCGTCGCCAAGCTGCACGGCAAGGTCAGCCGTAAGCTCTTCAGCTGGATGTATCCGAACGTGCCGCAGGATGACGTGCCAGTTGGGCATGTGACCAACGGCATTCACGTTGAGACGTGGGTTAGCCAGGAGATGGCGGCGCTCTACGATCGCTATTTGGATCCGATGTGGCGCGAAGACCCGACCGATCCCAATATCTGGTGGGATGTGGATAAGATTCCTGATGCCGAGCTATGGCGTACCCATGAGCGCCGTCGCGAGCAGCTGGTCGCTTTTTGCCGCGAGCGGCTGCGCAAGCAGTACATGGCGCTCGGCCTGCCAGCAGCTGAGATTCAGCTAGCCGAGGAAGTGCTGAGCCCAGACGCGCTGACCATTGGCTTTGCGCGGCGTTTTGCCACATACAAGCGCGCCACGCTGATCTTGCGCGATAAAGCGCGCCTGGCGCGCATCTTGAACAATCCCGATCGGCCTGTGCAGCTGATTTTCGCAGGCAAGGCCCATCCGCATGATGCGCCTGGCAAGGAGCTGATCCGCGAGATTGTGAACACCTCGCGCATGCCTGAATTCCGCCATAATATCGTCTTCCTAGAGAACTACGATATGGCGATCACGCGCATGATGCTGCAAGGCTGCGATGTCTGGCTGAACAATCCGCGCCGCCCTGAAGAAGCCAGTGGCACCAGCGGCATGAAAGCCATCTACAACGGTTGCCTGAACTTCAGCACGCTTGATGGTTGGTGGGATGAAGCCTACGATCCACACGTCGGTTGGGAGATCGGGCGTGGCGAGGAATATCCGCCCGATCAATGGGCGCAACAGGATTACCTTGAAGCGCAAGCGCTCTACAGCGTTCTTGAAAACGATATCGTGCCGACTTTCTACACACGCTCGCGCGATGGCTTGCCGCGCGATTGGATCGCCCGCATGAAGAACAGCATCCGCAAGCTAGCGCCTTTCTTCAACACGCATCGCATGGTGGCCGAGTACACCGAGCGCTACTACATGCCAGCTTATGAGAGCTACAAGCGCTTGACTCAGCCCGATCTCTCGCGCGGCATTGCCCTTGCCCAGTGGAAGCGCAAAGTCTACAGCGAATGGAACAACGTGCAAGTGCTGAAAGTGGCCACTTCCGCTCAGGAGCTGAAGGTCGGTAGTGAGCAAGAGATCACGGCTGTGGTGCAGCTAGGTAGCCTGACGCCTGACGACGTGATCGTGCAGGTCTATCACGGCGATCTGGATACGCATGGCAACATCGTGGTCGGCAATGCCGTCAACATGCAGCCTGCTGAATCGAACGGCGGCGGCACGTACACTTTCAAGGCACGGCTTGCCTATCACACAACAGGCAACCAGGGACTCTCAGTGCGCGTCTTACCGAATCATGAAGATTTGCCGACGCCTTTCCTATGCGGCTTGATCCGCTGGGCATAGTGCGCTATACATTGTGGCGCATGGGCTGAAGGCGGGCGTTTTGCGCCCGCCTTGACAATTCTTTTTTGAGAGGGCTTCACATGGGCATTCCAAAGCGTTGGCCGACTATTTGGCTGATCGGCTGTGTGGTGGCGCTGTTCATCAGCGCGGCGCTGCCACTTCAGCTCAATCCGTACGCAGATGGCGTGGTATTGGTCGGCGCGGGCGATATCGCCTCGTGCGGCTCAGAGGGCGACGATCTGACTGCGAATCTGCTTGATAGCATTGATGGCATCGTCTTCACAGCTGGAGATACCGTTCAAGATGACGGCGTCGCCGCTACGTGGGAAAAATGCTACGAGCCCACTTGGGGCAGGCACAAGGCGCGCACGCGCCCTGCGCTGGGCAATCATGAGTACCAGCGGGCGCCCAATGCCGCTCCATATTTCGATTATTTTGGCGAGGAAGCCGCTGGCCCGCGCAACCTGGGCTATTACAGCTACTACGCAGGCTCGTGGCTAGTGATCGTGCTCAACAGCATGCTGCCCGCTCACGCGGGCACGCCACAGTATGAATGGGCAAAGGCGACTCTGGCTGCCAATCCGACAGCTTGCACCTTGGCGATCTGGCATCACCCTGTCTATAGCTCAGGCGCCTATGGCGTCACACGCCGCATGAACGCCGTCTGGCGCATGATGACTGAATTCGGCGTGGATGTGGTCATCAGCGGCGATGCGCATCACTATGAGCGCTTCACACCAATGGACGGCAACGGGCGGATCGACCGTGAGCATGGCATTCGCCAATTCGTGGTCGGCACAGGCGGCGGCTATCTAACGCCGCTGCGCAATCAGCCCTACCCTGCCACAGAGTATCGCCAAAATCAGTTCTGGGGCGTTTTGAAGATGGTCTTGGGCAGCGGCGGCTACAGCTGGGAATTCATCAACGTGCGCGGCCAGGTGATGGATTCAGGCAGCGCGCCGTGCGTCAGTCCGCGTCCGTAATCGGTCGGATTTCGGAAGCCTTTGCCCTTTGGCAGCCTGAGCGGCAGCGTGCCATAATTTGGTCTATGAGCCAAAGAGCCTTGCGCACGCTGCCGCCCGCTGAGCGCTTTCTCTTCGTTCTCGCTATCGCCGCCATACTGCTCTTGCCGCTGATCGCTTTTGCTATCATCAGCAGTCAGGATGCGACGATCACGCTGACAGTCTATGCGGCTGAGCCGATGCGCGACGCGCTAAATGCAATCGTACGCGCCTTTGAAGCCGAACAGCCGAACATCCGCTTCGATCTGCGCTTCATGAGCGCCTCTGAGGCGCAACGTCAGGTTGAGCGCGGTGTGCCAATTGACGCGCTCATCTTGCCCGAAGAAGCGCGCGTGCCTGAGCGCGCACGGCATCCTGAAGTAGCGGCGCAATTCCTGAGCTTTGTGAAAGCGCGCCTGCCCCAGGCGCACAGCGATTGAAACGATCCGATTATGCCGATCTCTGTGACACAGACTGACGAAGGCACGCCTGAAGTGGCCTCGCCAACTGCGCAATTCAGCAGAACTAAAACCTTTTCCGCGCTGAGCCATGCGGCTTTCCGCTGGTTCTTCTTCGGGCAACTGGTCTCAGTGACGGGCACGTGGATGCAGAGCGTGGCGCTGCAGATCGTGGTCTATGCCATGACAGGCTCGAAGACGGCGCTCGGGGCGGCTGCTTTGGCGCAAGGCATTCCTGCGCTAGTGCTGACGCCGTTCGCAGGCGTGATCGTCGAGCGCGTGCCACGCCGCAAGCTGCTGATCCTGACGCAATCCAGCATGATGGCACTTGCCTTTCTGCTGGCGGCCTTGTACATCAGCAATGCCCTTCAGGTGTGGCATATTTTGGCGATCTCGCTTGGCATTGGCATTGCCACAGCCCTAGACGCGCCGTCGCGCCTCGCCTTTTTGGTCGAGATGGTGGGCAAGGAAGACCTGCCAAGCGGCATCATGCTCAACTCGATGATGTTCAACACGGCGCGCATCGTCGGGCCTGCGCTTGGCGGCTTGGCGTTGCACAATCTCGGCGCCGCTTGGTGCTTTTTGCTGAACGCGATGAGTTTTTTGGCGGTTCTGTTCGGCTTATTTGTGATGCGCGTGCCGCCTGCGCCGCGCCGCGCCGGCAGCCGCGCCATCTGGAAGCCGCTTCTGGAAGGCCTGCAGTTCGCGCGCCGACATCCTGTGATCGCGCCGCTGCTGCTCTTGAGCGCGCTCAGCAGCACCTTCGGGCTGACCTTCACAGTGCTGTTGCCGCCGTTCGCCGATACCGTCTTAGGCAATACTGAGCTAGGCACTTCAGCCTTGCTGACGGCGCAAGGCATCGGCGCCTTGTGCGCCTCGATCTTTGTGGCGCGCAGCAACGCGCGCGGCTCTCGTGGCATCACGCTAGTGCGCGGCGCCATCATCGCGCCAGCGGCTTTGATCGCGCTCAGCCTGACCAACACGCTCGTCGCCTCAGGCATCGCCGTATGTGTGGCAGGCTTCGGCTTCGTGTGCCAATTCGTGCTGACCAACACGCTGATTCAGGCTGTGGTGCCTGATAATTTTCGTGGGCGCGTGCTGAGCCTTTACACGCTGACCTTTTTTGGCTTATCGCCCATTGGCAGCCTGATCATGGGCATGACGGCCGATCAGATCGGCACGCTGCCTGCTATATTGATCTTTGGCGGCACGTGCTTGGCAGGCGCAATCCTGATCACACGGCGTGCGGTGCAATTGCGCCAAGTGCCATAGCTGATGAGGCGCTGCGCAACCGAGACCTGCCTGATGCGTATAGGATAATAGGATAGGCGCTTGCGCCAATGGCGCGCAGGTGCATAGAAGGGAAGGTGAGCCATGTCTGAAGAGACCAAACCGAAGAACGACGCGCCAAGGACGTTTGCCGAAGAGCTGAGCGTAGCAGGCAGCCAGTTGGTAGAGCGTTTGCAGGAGTTGGTGCGCCAGGGCAACATTCGGCGCTTGATCTTGCGCGATCAGCACGGGCGCACGCTGCTGGAAGTGCCGTTGACGCTCGGCGTAGTTGGCGGCGCAAGCGTAGCGCTGTTTGCGCCGTTCTTGGCGGCTGTGGGCGCCATTGCTGCATTGGTATCGCGCGTTCACATTGTAGTTGAGCGCTATGAAGACCCTACGGATGCGGCCCAAGAGGCCGATCGCCCGACTGTTGTTGAAATGGACGCTTCCGAGCGCCTGAAAGAGTAAGCCCACAAGCACATATTCCACTTGGGCAGGCGTCCTTTCCAAGTTCTGGGAAGGGCGCTTTTAATTGCCCGAATCGCATCTTGACGTGCGCCCTAGACGGCACTATAATGCGCTGTTGCTGTTACTAGGCGGAACCCAACCTTGCCTCGACAAGGCAATGGCTTCCGAATCGAGTTTTGGTCACCATCGGTGGAGCCATCCCGCCTGCCTTGCAGCTTTGCGCGATGGCTTTTTATTTTGCTCAGGAGAGCAGGGCGTGGCAACGCGCCCATTTGTGCGCTTGAGAGAAGTGAGCGACGGAGTGCTTCATGCCGACAATTAATCAGCTTGTGCGCAAGGGGCGCCGCCCGAAGAAGGGCAAGAGCAAGTCTCCTGCGCTACAGTACACCTTCAACTCGTATCATCAAACGCGCACGCGCCAGCCGAAAGGCGCGCCGCAGAAGCGCGGCGTTTGCACGGTCGTGCGCACCATGACGCCTAAAAAGCCGAACTCTGCCTTGCGCAAGATCGCCCGCGTTCGCCTGACTAACCAGATCGAGGTGACCGCCTACATCCCAGGCGAAGGGCACGGCTTGCAGGAGCACAGCGTGGTCATGATTCGTGGCGGGCGCGTCAAAGACCTGCCTGGGGTGCGTTACCACATCGTGCGCGGCAAGCTGGATTGCGACGGCGTGAAGAACCGTCAGCAAGGGCGCAGCAAGTACGGCGCCAAGCGTCCTAAGAAGGGCGCTGCTGCTGCAGGCAAGGGCGCGCCCGCTGCAGGCGCTAAGAAGTAAAGGAGTGCCTTATGCCAAGACGCTACAGACCGAAGCGGCGTCCCGTGTTGCCAGATATCCGCTACAACAGCGTGATGGTCAGCATGTTCATCAACCGCATGATGCGCCGCGGCAAGAAGAGCCTGGCCCAGCGCATTTTCTACACCGCTATGGACTTGGTGGCGGAGCGCGCCAAACGCGAGCCGCTGGAAGTGCTGGAGAGCGCGCTGCGCAACGCCACGCCGACTACTGAAGTCAAGCCGAAGCGCGTCGGCGGCTCGACCTATCAGGTGCCAGTGGACGTGAGTAAGGAGCGCGGCGAGTCGCTGGCTATGCGCTGGCTGCTGGATGCGGCGCGCGCGCGCAGCGGCCGCAGCATGGCCGAGAAGCTGGCTGCGGAGCTCATGGACGCTGCTAACAACACAGGCGCAGCTATTAAGAAGAAGGAAGAGACGCACCGCATGGCAGAGGCGAACCGCGCCTTTGCGCATTATCGCTGGTAGCCAGCTGCGCTGCAAGTAGGGACTAACAGGAGAAAGCCTTCACAGCTATGGCGAAAAACGAGAGATACGGCGCATACGATCTGAGCAAGGTGCGCAACATTGGCATCATCGCGCACATTGACGCCGGCAAGACCACCACCACAGAGCGCATCCTTTACTACACCGGCATGGTGCATCGCATGGGCGAGGTGCACGAAGGCGCCGCCACGACTGACTACATGGATCAAGAGCGCGAGCGCGGCATCACTATCACAGCGGCTGCAGTCACCTCGAGCTGGCTCGGCCATCAGATCAACTTGATTGACACGCCCGGCCACATTGACTTCACCGCCGAAGTGCAGCGCTCCTTGCGCGTCCTAGATGGCGGCGTGGTCGTTTTTGATGGCGTGGCCGGCGTTGAGCCGCAGTCAGAGACTGTCTGGCGGCAAGCGGATAGGTACGGCGTGCCGCGCATTTGCTTCATCAACAAAATGGATCGCACAGGCGCCAACTTTCGGCGCTGTGTGGATATGATCGTCGATCGGCTCGGCGGCAAGCCTGTTATTCTCTACTTCCCTTACGGCGAAGGCGAGCGCTTCGCAGGCTTGGTGGACGTGCTGAACATGAAGCTAGTGACTTACGGCAACGATCTTGGCACGGATATCCAAGTCCATGAATTGCCCGAAAACATTCGCGAGCAGGCCGAAACTGTGCGCGCTGAGACGCTCGAGGCGATTGTGGAGACCGATGAGGCGCTCATGGAGCGCTACTTGCTCGAGGAGCCGATCAGCGTTGAGGAGCTGGTCTCAGCTTTGCGCCGCGCCACTATCGCGGGCAAGTGCCATCCGATCTTGTGCGGTTCGGCGCTCAAGAACAAAGGTGTGCAGCTGCTGCTGGATGCCATTGTCACCTACTTGCCTTCGCCGCTAGATATTCCGCCTGTGCGCGGCACGAATCCGAACACAGGCGAGGAGATCGTCCGCCAAGCCAGCGATAGCGAGCCGTTGGCAGCGCTCGTCTTCAAGATCATCACTGATCCGTACGTCGGGCGCTTGGCGTTCTTCCGCGTTTATTCAGGCGTGGTGCGCTCTGGCATCACAGTGCTAAACAGCACCAAAGGCAAGCGCGAGCGCATCGGGCGCATGGTGCGCATGTTCGCCGATAAACGCGAGGACATTGACGAAGTCCGCGCGGGCGATATTGCCGCGATTCTCGGCTTGAAGGATACCTTCACAGGCGAGACGCTGACCGATCCTGATAATCCGATTGTGTTGGAGAAGATCAGCTTCCCAGAGCCTGTGATTCACGTCGCTATTGAGCCGAAGACCAAAGCCGATCAGGACAAGATGGGTGAGGCGCTGCGCAAGCTAGCCGAAGAAGACCCGACCTTCCACGTGCGCTCGGACGAGGCGCTCGGCCAGACACTCATCTACGGCATGGGCGAGCTGCACCTGGAAGTCTTGGTAGAGCGGATGCGCCGCGAACACGGCGTTGATGCTGTGGTCGGGCGGCCGCGCGTCGCCTACCGTGAGACGATCACGCGGCCTGTGCGCGTCGATGAGACCTTCAAGCGCCAATCTGGCGGCAAGGGCCAGTATGCGCGTGTAGTGATCGAAGTTGAGCCGCTGCCTGAGGATAGCACTGAGACTTTCCAATTCGTGGATGAAATTCGTGCTGGTGCCATTCCGCGCGAGTTCATCAAGCCGACTGAAGAAGGCATCCGTGAGGCGATGCAAGGCGGCGTGATCGCCGGCTATCCTGTGGTCGGTTTGAAGGTGCGCCTTGTCGACGGCGCTTTCCACGAGGTCGACTCGTCTGAGATGGCGTTCCACATCGCGGGCTCAATGGCGCTCAAGGAAGCTGTGCAGCGCGGCAATCCTGTCATCCTAGAGCCGATGATGCGCGTTGAAGTGGTGGTGCCGGATGATTACACAGGCGCTGTGGTCGGCAATTTGTCCTCGCGGCGCGCCTTGATCGAAGGCATGGAGCCACGGCCAGGTGGCTCGTCGTCGATTCGTGCTATTGTGCCGCTCGGCGAGATGTTCGGTTATGCCACTGACCTGCGCAATATGTCGCAAGGGCGTGGCTCATTCACAATGGAGTTCTACAAGTACAACCCTGCGCCAACGAGTATCGCTGAAGAAGTGATCAAAGGGCGCGCTAGCAAGTGAGTTCAATAACCAATTGCAGGAGATGAGAGGCAACCATGGCTAAGAGCAAGTTTGAGCGTACTAAGCCGCATTGCAACATCGGCACCATCGGTCATGTTGACCATGGCAAGACTTCGCTGACCGCAGCCATCACCAAAGTGCTGGCATTGCAAAAGCTGGCCGACTACCGCGCCTATGACCAGATCGACAACGCGCCTGAAGAAAAAGCGCGCGGCATCACCATCAACATCACGCACGTCGAGTACGAGACGCGCAAGCGCCACTACGCCCATGTGGACTGCCCTGGGCATCGTGACTACATCAAGAACATGATCACAGGCGCGGCCCAAATGGACGGCGCGATCTTGGTGGTCAGCGCACCTGATGGCCCGATGCCGCAAACACGCGAGCACGTGCTGTTGGCGCGCCAAGTGGAAGTGCCTGCTATCGTGATCTTCTTGAACAAGATCGACCAGATGGATGATCCTGAGTTGCTGGAGCTGGTGGAACTGGAGCTGCGCGAGCTGCTCTCCAGCTATGGCTACCCTGAAGACGTGCCGATTGTGCGCGGCTCAGCCTTGAAGGCGCTCGAGTGCACCAGCGACGATCCCAATCATCCCGACTACGCGCCGATTTTGCAGCTGATGGATGTTGTGGATGAGTACATTCCGCAGCCGCAGCGCGAGATAGACAAGCCTTTCCTGATGCCCATTGAAGACGTCTTCAGCATCAAAGGGCGCGGCACTGTAGTCACTGGGCGCGTGGAGCGCGGCACGCTCAAGAAGGGCGAGGAAGTCGAGATCATCGGCTTGCGCGAAGAGAGCATGAAGACTGTGGTCACGGGCATTGAGATGTTCCACAAGGAGCTCGATCAGGCCCAGGCCGGCGATAACGCAGGCATTTTGCTGCGCGGCACGACGCGTGAAGAAGTGGAGCGCGGCATGGTCTTGGCCAAGCCGGGTTCGATCAAGCCGCATCGGCGCTTCCAGTGCGAAGTGTACGTGCTGAGGAAGGAAGAAGGCGGCCGCCACAAAGCCTTCATGTCCGGCTATCGCCCGCAGTTCTTCATTCGCACAATGGACGTGACAGGCACCATCCACTTGCCGCAGGGCGTGGAAATGGTCATGCCTGGCGATAACGTGAACATGACGGTCGAGCTGATTGTGCCAGTGGCGCTGGAGAAGGGCTCGAAGTTCGCCATTCGTGAAGGCGGCCTGACAGTCGGCGCGGGCGTCATCACTGAAGTGCTCGACTGAGCGATAGTCCTTTGAGCATTGCGCACAGGGCAGCGCTGCATCGTTGCCCTGTGTTTGCCAAAAGAGGAAGAGAGCATGGCAAAGTACAAGATTCGCATTCGCCTCAAAGGCTACGATCATCGCGTGATCGACCAGTCGGCGGCACGCATCGTCGAGACGGCTGAGCGCACAGGCGCGCGCGTGGTCGGGCCCGTGCCATTGCCAACGCGCATTGAGCGCTTCACTGTGCGGCGCTCGCCGTTCATCGACAAAGACTCACAGGAGCATTTCGAGATCAGGACGCACAAGCGCCTGATCGATGTGATCGATCCTGATAGCAAGACCATAGACTCGCTGACGCGGCTCGATCTGCCTGCCGGCGTGGACATCGAGATCAAGATTTAGCGCACGCGCTTTGTCGCTTTAGAGATCGCGGGATACCTCTGGATACTTCGGAGGATCGAATGAAGGGTATCATCGGAAGAAAGCTCGGCATGACACAGCTGATCGCGCCTGACGGCAAGGTGACGCCTGTCACGGTCATTCAGGCTGGGCCATGCTTCGTCACCATGATTCGGACGCCTGATCGGGATGGCTACACAGCTGTGCAGGTTGGCTTTGAGGAAGTGGCGCCCGAGAAATTGACAGGCGGCGAGCGTGGGCATCTGCTCAAACGCAATCTGCCGACGCTGCGCTATCTGCGCGAGTTCCGCGTGCGCGAAGTAGACGTGCAGGAGGGTCAGCGCTTGACCGTGGAGATGTTCGATGCCGGCGACCGCGTGGACGTGGTTGGCACGAGCAAAGGGCGCGGCTTCGCAGGCACAATCAAGCGGCACGGCTTCCATCGCCAAGCCACAACGCACGGCGCCTCAGATCGGACGCGGGCACCAGGTGGCAGCAGCTCCGGGACGACGCCCGGGCGCGTCAAGAAGGGCACGCGCCGCGCCGGGCGCATGGGCAACGAGCGCGTCACCACACAGAACTTAGAGGTGATGGCAGTGGACGCAGAACGCAACCTGCTGGCAGTCAAAGGCTCTGTGCCAGGCGCTGCAGGCGGTCTAGTCATCATCAAAGAGTCTGTCAAGGCGCGCAAGCGCTAGACCGAGCGGAGATTGAGCAATGAACGTTCCTGTGTTGGATATGCAGGGCAAACAGGTCGGCACCGTAGACCTGCCTGCTGAGATTTTTGAGTACAAGATCAACGTCGGCCTGATGCATCAGTACGTAGTGATGCAGAACGCCAATGCGCGGCTGGGCACCCACAAGACCAAACGGCGAGGCGAGGTGAATCGCACTAAAGCCAAGTGGTATCGCCAGAAGGGCACTGGACGCGCGCGGCATGGCAGCCGCAATGCGCCGATCTTCGTCGGCGGCGGGCGCGCACACGGCCCGATTCCGCACAAGTACACTAAGGCTATGCCCAAGAAAATGCGCCGCGCGGCGATCAAGAGCGCGCTCTCGGCGCTGGCACGCGATGGGCAACTGGTCTTTGTGAACGAACTGAGCCTGAGCCAACCAAAAGCCAAGTTGATGGCAGCGGCCATCAAAGCCTTGGTGGGCGAGCAGAGCGCCTTGCTCTTGCTGCCCAAGCGCGATGAGATCGTCGAGCGCGCCACGCGCAACCTAGAGCGCGTCATGTATCTGCACACGCCCTACATGAACGTGCGCGATCTGCTGCGCCACGATCGCGTGATCGTGCCGCTGGCCTCGCTTGAAGTCATGAAGCGCATCTTGCTGGGCGCGCCTGTTGCAGCGGAGGAGTGATCATGCACTTGTACGAAGTCATCAAGCGTCCGATCATCACCGAAGGCTCGACTATCCTCGCTCGTGAACAAAACCAGTTCACCTTCGAGGTAGACATGCGCGCCAACAAAATTCAGATCAAGGAAGCCGTTGAAGTGATCTTCAACGTGGACGTGATCAAAGTGGCGACCATGATCATGCCCATGAAGCGCGGTCGGCGCGGACGCAAGACTTATGCGCGCACGCCTGCTTGGAAAAAGGCGATTGTCACACTGCCTGAAGGCCAGACTATCGGCTTGTTCAACTTGTGAGGTTCCGCTAGGCGCGCCAGCTACCCTAATGGCGCGTTTTCAATCGCACCGATGCAGAGGGTGAAGTTCCTCTGCTAGTGAGGGAAAGACAGGATGCCAGTCAAAGTCTATAAGCCTACATCGCCCGGCCGCCGTGGCATGACGGGCTACACCTTTGAGGAGATCACGCGCTCGACGCCCGAGAAATCGCTGCTGCGCGAGAAGCACAGCAAGGCAGGGCGCAACCATCAAGGGCGCGTCACAGTGCGTCATCGCGGCGGCGGCCACAAGCGCCAATACCGCATTATCGACTTCAAGCGCGATAAGTTCGGCATACCGGCGCGCGTCGCTTCGATCGAATATGATCCGAACCGTACGGCGCGCATCGCGCTCTTGGTTTACGCAGATGGCGAGAAGCGCTACATCATCGCGCCGCTCAACGTTAAAGTGGGCGACGTGCTGATGAGCGGGCCGAATGCCCCACTGCGCGACGGCAACGCCTTGCCGCTGAGCATGATCCCAGTCGGCACGATGATCCACAATATCGAGCTGGAGCGCGGGCGCGGCGGCCAGTTGGTGCGCGCAGCAGGCACTTCAGCACAGCTGATCGGGCGTGAAGATAAGTACGCGCAAATCCGCTTGCCCAGCGGCGAGATGCGCAAAGTGCGCGAAGAATGCCTGGCCACCATGGGGCAGGTCGGCAACCTGGATCACGCGAATATTAAGCTGGGCAAGGCAGGGCGCAGCCGCTGGCTGGGCTGGCGCCCCACTGTGCGCGGCTCAGCCATGGATCCCGATAGCCACCCGCATGGTGGCGGCGAGGGCCGCTCGCCCATTGGCATGCCAGGCCCAAAGACGCCCTGGGGCAAGCCTGCGCTCGGCTACAAGACGCGCCGCAACAAGCGCACAGATAAGTTCATCATCCGCCGCAGAGCAGACACGAATCGCTCATGAGCGCCGAGAACGTTGAGGTTTAGAAGGCTATGTCACGCTCACTCAAAAAAGGCCCTTTCGTCGATCCGAAACTACTCAAACGGATTGAGGAGATGAATCGGCGCAACGAGAAGCGCGTCCTGAAAACGTGGAGCCGCGCCTCGACCATCTTCCCGCAGATGGTCGGGCATACCATTGCTGTGCATGATGGACGCCGCCACGTGCCGATCTACATCACTGAGAACATGGTCGGGCACAAACTCGGCGAGTTCGCGCCGACCCGAACCTTCCGCGGGCATATCGTCGAGAAGAAAGTCAAGAAGGGAGGCTGATCCATGCCCGAAGTTTTCGCAAGGGCGCGCAGCCTGCCGATCAGCCCTCAGAAAATCCGTCTCGTCTGCGACCAAGTGCGCGGCAGAAATGTGGACCAGGCGCTGGTGCTGCTGCAGCACATGCCGCAAAAGGGCGCGGCTATGGTGCGCAAGCTGGTCGTCAGCGCCATTGCTAACGCTGAGAATAACAACGAGCTGAATCGCACAGATTTGTACATCAAGGCCATCTACGCAGATGAGTCCTTCAGGCTCAAGCGCGTGAAGGCAGGCGCGCGCGGGCGCTATAAGCCGCGTGTGCGCCGCTATTCGCATGTCACGGTCATCCTGGACGAGCGGGAGAGTTAAGCATGGGACGCAAAGTACATCCGATTGGCTTCCGCCTGAAGATCAACCGCACCTGGGAAGGGCGCTGGTACGCCGAAGGCGAGCGCTACCGTGACATGCTGCACGAGGATTTTCGCATCCGCCAATGGCTGAAGAAGAACAAGAAGGGCATGGGCATCTCGCGCGTCGAAATCTCGCGCTACCCTGCTCAGTTAGTGGTCAATATCCACACGGCGCGCCCTGGCGTTTTGATCGGGCGTAAGGGCGAGCAAGTCGCTGAGTTGCGCCAAGCATTGGAGAAGCTGACCGATAAGAAGGTCAAGATCGAAGTGACCGAGATCGAAAAGCCGGATTTGGATCCCGTCCTGGTAGCCGAGAATATCGCTCAGCAGCTGGAGAAGCGCATTGGGCATAGCCGTGCCATCAAGCGCGCCATTCAGCAAGCCATGCGCCAAGGCGCACAGGGCATCAAGATCATGGTCAACGGGCGCTTGGCAGGCGCCGATATGGCGCGCCGCGAATGGCAGAGCGAAGGGCGTGTGCCGCGCAGCACTTTGCGCGCCTACCTGGATTATGGCACAGCTGAAGCGCTGACCACCTATGGGCGCATTGGGATCAAAGTCTGGATTTACACAGGCGAGAAACTGCTGGAAGAAGAGACAACAGCCGCGCCGAACTAGCGCGCCGCTGCCTTGAAGAGTGAGGAATGACCTATGTTGATGCCAAAGCGGGTCAAATACCGCAAGCAAATGCGCGGGCGCATGAAAGGCCAGGCAACGCGCGGCGCTGAAGTCCACTTTGGTGACTACGGCCTGCAAGCGCTGGAGCCCGCCTGGATCACCCAGCGCCAAATCGAGGCGGCGCGCCGCGCCATTGTGCGCTACATCAAGCGCCGCGGCCGCCTATGGATTCGCATCTTTCCCGATAAGCCCGTGACGGCCAAACCTGCTGAGACGCGCATGGGCAAGGGCAAAGGCGCCGTGGATCACTGGGTATGCGTCGTCAAGCCAGGGCGCATCTTGTTCGAAATGGCCGGCATTGAAGAAGAAGTCGCCCGTGAGGCCTTGCGCCTTGCAGGCTTCAAAATGCCGATCAAGACCAAGTTCGTCAAACGCACAGACCCAATCAGTGGCCAGGAAGTGAGTTCGCAATGAAAGCCTACGAATTGCGCCAACTAGAAACCAGCGAGCTTCTGGAGCGCCTTGAGAAGGCACGCGAAGAACTCTTCCGTCTGCGCCTGAGCTGGAGCAGCGGCTCCTTGGAGGACCCAAACCAACTGCGCTTCAAGCGCCACGAGATCGCACGCCTGCTCACCATCCTGCGCGAACGCGAGATCGCCGCTGAGCTGGTGCGCAAGGAGGAACAAAGCAATGCCGAATAAACGCCGCCGTCTGATCGGGCGCGTCTCCAGCGCTAAGATGGACAAGACTATCGTGGTGAAAGTCGACGTGGCCAAACGCCACCCGATCTACGACAAAGTGCTGCACAGAACGCGCAAGTACTATGCGCATGATGAAGCCAATCAAGCGCAAGAAGGCGATCTAGTGCAGATCGTCGAGAGCCGTCCGCTCAGCCGCCTGAAGCGCTGGGCTTTGGAACGCATTTTGGAGCGGCGCGAGGCTGCACAAGCCATCGATGCCGTTGAAGAAGGGAGCAACTGATCGCCATGATCCAGCAAGAGACTCGACTCAAAGTTGCCGATAACACCGGCGCGCGCGAGCTGCTGGTCATCCGCGTGATGGGCGGCAGCAAGCGTCGTTATGGCAGTGTGGGCGATGTGGTCATCGCGACCGTCAAGCAAGCGGCGCCACAGGGCATGGTCAAGAAAAGCGATATCGTTCGGGCGGTCATTGTGCGCGTCACTAAGCCTTATCGCCGCGATGATGGCTCGTACATCCGTTTCGACGATAACGCGGCCGTGATCCTCGAGCCTGAAGGCGAAAATCCACGCGGTACGCGCGTCTTCGGGCCTGTAGCGCGCGAAATCCGCGCCAAAGGCTTCACTAAGATCGCTGCGCTGGCGCCTGAGACGCTCTAGAGAGGGAATTGGCCATGCAGAGGATCAAAAAGGGCGATACCGTGGAGGTGATCGCCGGCAAGGATATCGGGCAACGCGGGCAAGTGCTGGCAGTCTTGCCTAAGCAAGACCGCGTCATTGTTGAGAAGGTCAACATCGTCAAAAAGCACCAAAAGCAACGCCAGACGCGCAGTGGCATTCGGCAGGGCATCATTCAGTTCGAAGCGCCGATTCACCTTTCGAATGTGATGCTGGTCTGCAAAGCCTGCGATCGGCGCACGCGCGTTGGCTTCCGCATTAACGAAGAAGGCAAAAAGGTGCGCGTCTGCAAAAAGTGCGGGCAGGATATTGAATGATGCGACTCAAGCAATACTACCGTGAGACAGTTGTGCCGGAGATGATGAAAGAGTTCCGCTATCGCAATGCGCTGGAAGTGCCGCGCATTGTGAAAGTGGTGCTCAATATTGGCGTAGGCGAGGCGCTCGATAATGCTAAGGCGCTTGACAGCGCTGTAGAAGACCTGACCAAGATCACTGGGCAGAAGCCTGTCATCACGCGCGCGCGGAAGGCTGTGGCTGCCTTCAAACTGCGCGAGGGGCGCGCCATCGGCGTCAAAGTGACGCTGCGCAACGAGCGCATGTGGTCGTTCCTAGATCGCCTGATCAACTTGGCCTTGCCGCGCACGCGCGATTTCCGCGGCATCAGCGGCAACGCCTTTGACGGGCGCGGCAACTACACGCTCGGCCTGCGCGAGCAGTTGATCTTCCCTGAGATCGAATACGATAAGATTGACAAAGTGCGCGGCATGGAGATCAGCATCGTGACAACAGCCAAGAGCGACGAGGAAGGTCGCCGCTTGTTGAAACTGCTGGGCATGCCTTTCCGCGAGAATTGAGGAGCTCTAAAGCATGGCGAAACGTTCAGTCACGGCACGTGAGAAGCGCCGTAAGTACAAAGTGCGCATACGCAATCGCTGCCAGTTCGTCGATCCGAATTCGGGCAAGATTTGCGGGCGTCCGCGTGGCTACATCCGTCGCTTCGGCTTGTGCCGCATCCACTTCCGCGAACTTGCCTTGCAAGGTAAAATTCCCGGCGTGGTCAAGTCCAGCTGGTAGGCAGCGAAGGAGCCTGCAATGATTTCCGATCCTATCGGCGATATGTTCACGCGCATTCGCAACGCCTTGCACGTCGGCGCGGCCACAGTCAGCATGCCGTCTTCCAAGCTGAAAGCCGGCATCGCCGAAATCCTGCTGCGCCAAGGCTATATCGAAAGCTATCAGGTCAGCGAGGGCACCAAGCCCGAATTGACCATCACTTTGAAGTATCACGGCAAGCGCCGCGAACGCCGCCCTGCCATCACGCATATCGCGCGCGTCAGCCGCCCAAGCCGCCGCGTTTACGTCGGCAAGCGCGAGATTCCCTGGGTGCTGAGCGGCATGGGCATCGCTATCATGACTACGCCACAGGGCTTGATGACGGGCGATGAGGCGCGCCGACGCGGCTTAGGCGGCGAAGTCATCGGTGTAGTGTGGTAGAGCCGCACGCACACGGAGGATGTAAAGAGCATGTCACGCATTGGTAAGCAGCCGATCACTATCCCGCCTAAGGTAGAAGTGACGCTAGGTGCGGGCAACCACCTGATGGTCAAAGGCCCAAAAGGGCAGCTCACCATGCAGGTGCATCCAAGCATCATAATCAAGAAGGAAGATGGCAAGCTCGTCGTTGAGCGCCCAAACGACGAGCGTCAGACGCGCGCGTTGCACGGTCTGACGCGTGCACTGGTGCAGAATATGGTCACAGGCGTCACCACGGGCTATCGCCGCACGCTGCAGGTTGAAGGCACGGGCTATCGCGTGGAACTGAAGGGCAAGAACCTTGTGGTGTACGTCGGCTACTCGCATTCCATTGAAGTGACGCCGCCTGAAGGCATCAGCTTCGTCGTCGAAGATCGCAACACGATCTTCCACGTGGATGGCCTTGATAAGCAACTGGTTGGGCAAGTGGCTGCCAACATTCGTGCGCTGCGCCCGCCAGAGCCGTATCACGGCAAGGGCATTCGTTACAAAGATGAAGTCATTCGCCGCAAGGCAGGCAAGGCAGGTAAAGGCAAGTAAGCTATGGACAAGGCAAAGGAAAAGCGCGAAGCACGCCTGCGCCGCCACTATCGCGTGCGTCGGAAGGTTAAAGGCACGCCTGAGCGCCCGCGCTTGGTCGTTTACCGCAGTCTTGAGCATATTTACGCCCAAGTCATTGATGACACCATTGGGCATACCTTAGCCTCTGCTTCGACTATCGATAGCGAGGTGCGCAAGTTGCTCGCAGGCAAGAAGAAGACCGAAGAAGCGCAGGTTGTCGGGCGTGTGGTGGCAGAGCGCGCCAAAAGCGCGGGCGTTCAGAAAGTTGTTTTTGATCGCGGCGGCAATCAGTATCATGGGCGCGTCAAGGCGCTGGCTGAAGCTGCCCGCGAAGCAGGGCTGGAGTTCTAAATGACCAACAAAAGCGAACGCAACGAACGGGCGCCGCGCCCTGAGCGCGGCAGCAGCGGCGAGCGCCGTCCGCGCCGCGAGCGCCGTGAGCGCGAGGAAGAGCGCGAAGAGCTGGAAGAGCGCGTAGTGGATATCAGCCGCGTCGCCAAAGTGGTCAAAGGCGGGCGTCGCTTTGCCTTCCGCACTGTGGTCATTGTCGGCGATAAGCACGGGCGCGTCGGGCTTGGCATTGGCAAGTCGCGCGGCGTGCCCGATTCAATCCGCAAAGGCACCGAGCAGGCGCGCAAGCGCATGGTCCAGGTTCAGCTGGCAGGCACAACCATTCCGCATCAAGTGGTGGCGCGCCATGGCGGCGCTGTAGTCATGCTGCGCCCTGCCTCGCCTGGCACGGGCGTGATCGCCGGCGGTGGCGTGCGCGCTGTGTTAGAGGCCGTTGGTGTGCGCGACGTGCTGAGCAAGTCACAGGGCAGCAGCAATCTGCTGAACGTGGCTCTGGCAACGCTCAAGGCGCTCCAGCAACTCAAGAGTGCTGAAGAGGTTGCCCGCGTGCGCGGCATGACCGTTCAAGAAGTGCAGCCCTTCTGGCTGCGCCGCCGCACGGAGTGATGAGCTATGAGCGAGAAAAAAGCGACCAAGAAACTGCGCATCACCTTGATCAAGAGCCCTATCGGCGCCCAAGAGCGGCATAAACTGACCGTCAAGGCGCTTGGCCTGAAGCGGATGCACATGACGGTTGAGCATTCTGATAATCCAGCGGTGCGCGGCATGATCGCACAAGTGGCGCACCTAGTGAAGGTAGAGGAAGTCTAGGCATGAAGTTGCATGATCTCAAGCCTGCCAAGGGCGCCCACAAGCGCAAGCGGCGCGTCGGGCGTGGAATCTCAGCTGGGCAAGGCAAGACGGCTGGCCGTGGCACCAAAGGCCAAGCTGCACGCCCAGGCGGCGTGAAGGCGCCATACTTCGAAGGCGGCCAGCTGCCACTGGTGCGCCGTTTGCCCTTCAAGCGCGGCTTCACCAACGTGTTCAAAATCTACTACCAAGAAGTCAACCTGGAGGCGATCGCGCGCGCCTTCCCGCAAGGCGGCACAGTCACGCCCAGCAAGTTGTTGGAAGTCGGCTTGATCGACACCCTGGAGAAGCCCGTGGTCATCTTGGGCGTGGGCGAGCTGACCGCCAAGACCGATATCAAGGCGCATCGCTCTCCAAAAGCGCGCGCGCCAAGATCGAGGCCGTCGGCGGCACCGCTGAGCCGATGAAACTGCTCCTGCGCGGCGCCCACGCGACCATCAAGTTGTTGCCCAAAGCGCGCCGACCGCAATACCAAGAATAATGGCAGGCACGGGGCGCCGTGCCTGCCCGATCCTGATGCCATTCTGAGTAGAGGACGTTCCCATGCAGTTGTTAGATGCAGTTCGCAATGCCATTCGGCTGCCCGATCTACGCAACAAGATTCTGTTCACGATCTTCATCCTGGTCATTTACCAGTTCGCTACGCACATCCCTGTGCCGGGCGTCAACCGCGAGGCATTGCGTGGCTTGCTGGATGAAGGCGCAGGCGCAGGCTTCATTCAAGTGCTGAACCTGCTCTCGGGCGGCGCTGTGACCAATTTCAGCATCTTGGCAAACGGCGTGTATCCGTTCATCACTGCCCAGATCATCTTGCAATTGCTCACAGGCGTCATTCCACGCCTAGAGCAGATCGCCAAAGAGCCAGGCGGTCGTGAGAAGATCAACCAATACACCTACTATCTGGCAATCCCTATGGCGCTTTTGCAGTCAGTCGGGCAGATCAACATCATGCAAAGCTTCACGCAGACGCCGATTATCCCTAACTATGGCGTGAACTTCCTGCTGACTGTGCAAGTGCTGGCGACCATGACGGCTGGCACCATGTTTGCGATCTGGCTGGGCAACCTGATCACCGACGAAGGCATCGGCAACGGCATCTCGATGATCATCTTCGGCGGCATCGTGGCGCAGGCGCCGCGCAACTTGGGTATCCTGCTGGGCGACGAAGAGTGGTGGCTCTTCAATATCATCGCCTTCATTTTGCTGACAGTGATCACGGTCATTGCCATTGTGATCATCCAGGAAGGCGCACGGCGTATCCCTGTGCAGTATGGCAAGCGTGTGCGCGGTCAGAAGCAATATGGCGGCGGCTCAACCTACATTCCGCTCAAGGTCAATGCCGTGGGCATGATTCCGCTGATCTTCGCCCAAGCCGTAGTGACCTTCCCTGCCGTGATTGGCGGCATCTTCTTCAGCAACACGCCCTTCGGCAATTGGCTGCGCGATACCTTCGGCACGCGCAGCGGCTTCTGGTACTGGTTCTTCGAGTTCCTGCTGGTGGTCGCTTTCACCTATTTCTACACTGATATCATGATCCAGCAGCAGAACTTGGCTGAGAATCTGCAGCGGCAAGGCGGCTTCATCCCGGGCATCCGCCCTGGCAAGCGCACGCAGGAGTACATCACGCGGGTGACGCGCCGCATCACCTTCGCAGGCGCCATGTTCCTGGGCATTGCCGCAGTCACGCCCGGCCTAATGATCATCATAGACTACCTGCTGACAGGACGCACCGATATCACGCGCGGCAGCAACCCTGCCCTAGTGATCGGCTCCGCAGGCCTGATCATTGTGGTCGGCGTCGTCGTGGATACCATGCGTCAGCTGGAGTCGCAGCTGGTCATGCGGAACTACGAAGGCTTCATGCGCTAAGGCATTCTCTGCATGGCTACTTATATCGTCTTGATGGGAATGCAAGGCGCAGGCAAAGGCACGCAAGCCGCCATTCTCTCCAAGCGGCTTGGCTTGCCACATGTGACCACTGGCGGCTTGTTTCGGGCTATGGAAGGGCAAGATTCTGAGCTTGCGCGCGAGATTCAAGCGATCATGAAGCGCGGCGAGCTGGTGCCGGATCATATCACTATCGAGGTGGTGCGTCAGCGCCTTGCCAAGCCCGATGCAGCGCAAGGCGCAATCTTTGATGGCTTCCCGCGCACTTTGCCACAAGCACAAGCGCTCGATGCGCTCCTAGCTGAGCTTGACGGCCAGGTCTCGCTAGTGCCGTTGCTCACGCTCGACCGTAAAGAGGCGATCGCGCGCATCTCGGCGCGCTGGGAATGCACGCTCGATCCGACGCACGTCTACAACCTGCGCACTAACCCGCCAAAGGTGCCAGGCATTTGCGATATCGACGGCGCGCCCTTGCGCCAGCGCCCTGATGACACGCCTGAAGCCGCAGCCAAGCGCATCGATACCTTCTTCGAGAAGACGGCGCCGCTGCTAGACTACTACCGCCAGCGCGGCGTGGTGCATGAAGTAGACGCTTCACAGAGCATTGAGGCAGTCTCAGCAGCCCTATTTAAGCTAATTGAGGCGAATCAGAGCGCATGATTCATCTGAAAACGGCAGAAGAAATCCTGATCATGCGCGCTGCAGGTCGGATTGTGGCAGCTGCACATGCTGAGGCGCGTGCTATAGTCAAGCCGGGCATCACCACAGCCCAGATTGACGAAGTGGTGGAACGCACCATCCGCAAGCATGGCGCTATCCCAACCTTCATCGGCTATCCGCCAAACAGCCCGCATCCGTTCCCTGCTGCCACCACAGTCTCGATCAACCACGAGCTAGTGCACGGCATCCCTAGCCCGCACCGCGTCTTGCAGGAAGGCGATATCGTCAGCATTGACTGCGCCGCAACCTACAAGGGCTTCGTGGCTGATGGCGGCTTCACTATGGGCGTCGGCAAAATCTCGCCTGAGGCACAGCGCCTGATCGAGATCGGCGAAGAAGCCTTGCGCATCGGCATTCAGCACGCCGTGCTTGGCAACGAGACGCGCGATATCGCCATTGCCATTCAAACATATGTGGAGCGGCAAGGCTGCAGCGTGATCCGCGAATACACAGGCCACGGCGTCGGGCGCAGCATGCACGAAGAGCCACAAGTGCCCAACTGGTGGCCGCGCGGCCGCAAACAGCGCGCTTGGCGCAGCTACCCGCTGCAGGTCGGCATGACTTTTGCCTTAGAGCCGATGATCAGCCTGGGCAGCCCGAAGACTCGCGTCTTGGACGATCATTGGACGGTCGTGATGGCTGATGGCGCGCTGTGCACTTGGACAGAACACACTATCGCCGTAACTGATGGCGAGCCACTCATTTTGACCCTGCCCTGAGCGCGCCAAATATGAGAGAATAGCGGCTACTTGTTCAGTTCATAGACTCAAGCCAAGCAGGAGCAGTTCACATGGCACGTATCGAAGGTGTAGACCTACCGCGTGATAAGCGCCTTGAGGTGGCGCTCACCTACATCTATGGCATCGGTAG
>RFIM01000146.1 GCA_003695215.1 Chloroflexota bacterium | reverse complement strand
GTCATGCTACTATGCCCTAGAGAATCATCCTAAATTACAGGAGGTGTATGCAGAAACGAGATGAACGCGGACTCGTCGTCAAGACGCAGAGCGGCTTCTACTGGGTGCAGACTCAGACCGATCTGGTGACCTGCCAGCTGCGCGGCACGCTGAAGCAAGCGCACAAGCGCACTGAGCTGTGTGTGATCGGCGATCAAGTCATCATCGAGCGCTTGCCCGACGGACGCGGCGTGATCAAGCAAATCTTGCCGCGCCAGCGTGTGCTCTCGCGCATTGAGCCGAGCGATTATGCTGGCACCTCGACCGAGCGCGAGCAAGTGCTGATCGCCAACTGCGATCAAGCTATTTTTGTGAATTCGGCCGCTTGCCCTGCGCCGAACACGCGCTTTTTGGATCGCTGCCTTGTGGCTGCAGAAAAAGCAGGCATCCCTGCAGTGATTGTCTTGAACAAGATCGACCTAGAAGGCACGGAGGCGGCGCGTGCGCTCTTCGCCACTTATGAGCGCATCAGCTATCCTGTGCTGTACGTCAGCGCCGTCGCTCGGATCGGGCTTGAGGCCTTGCACAAGCTGCTGATCGGCAAGATTTCGATCTTCACAGGGCGCTCGGGCGTGGGCAAGAGCAGCCTGCTGAACGCCATTCAGCCCGATCTCGGCCGCGCCGTTGGCGAGATCAGCGCCAAGCTCGCCAAGGGCAAGCACACCACCAATTATGCCGAGATGGTGCCGTTGATGGGCGGCGGCTACGTGGCGGATACGCCTGGCATTCGCGGGCTCGGCTTGTGGGATATCGAGCCTGATGAATTAGACGGCTATTTCCCTGAGTTTGTGCCGCACATTCCCAATTGCCCGTTCAGCGATTGCACGCACATCAATGAGCCTGAGTGTGCTGTGCGCGCTGCCGTGGCACGCGGCGAGATCGCTGAGCATCGCTATGAGAGCTACTTGCGCTTGCGCGAAGAGCTTGAGGATCAGTACGTTTACTAGTGGAGATCGGCGCGCGCCGATCTCCGCATCTTCAGCACTCAGGCCTTCAGCTTGAAGACGACTATTGCCAGCGGCGGCACTGTGATCGAGAGGCTGTGCGGAAAATCGTGCAGCGGATAGGGCTGGCTTTGGACTGCGCCCATGTTGCCGATGTTGCTTCCGCCATAGTAGGCGCTATCGCTGTTCAGCACTTCGGCGTAGGTGCCGCCTTTGGGCACGCCAACGCGATAGTTGTAGCGCGGCACAGGCGTAAAGTTCAGCACGCACACCAGAAAATCGTTCGGATCGCGCGCGAAGCGTATGTAGCTGAAGACCGAATTATCGGCGTCGTTCGGATCGATCCACTTGAAGCCGTCCCAGTCGGTATCCTGCTCGTAAAGGGCAGGCTGCGCTTGGTAAAAGCGATTCAGATCGCGAGACCAAGCCTGCAGCTTGGCGTGCATTTCCCAATCGCGCAGCAAGTGCCAATCCAGTTCGCGCGCCTCGCTCCATTCTTGCCATTGCCCAAACTCTTGCCCCATGAAGTTCAGCTTCTTGCCTGGATGCGTGTACTGATAGCCGAAGAGCAAGCGCAGCGAGGCGAATTTCTGCCACCAATCGCCCGCCATCTTGGCAATCAGCGAGCCTTTGCCGTGCACGACTTCATCGTGTGAGAGCGAAAGCACGAAATTCTCGCTGAAGGCATACAGCATCGAGAAGGTGATCATGTTGTGATGGTAGCGTCGGTAGATCGGATCCTTCTGCATATAAGCGAGCGTATCGTGCATCCAGCCCATATCCCATTTGAAGGTGAAGCCAAGGCCGCCGACATACGTCGGGCGCGAGACCATGGGCCAGGCGGTTGATTCCTCGGCGATCATCACGCTGCCTGCAGCCTCACGATGGGCCGCTTCATTCACGGCCCGCAAAAAGCTGATCGCCTCCAGATTCTCGTTGCCGCCATACTGATTAGGTATCCACTCGCCCGCCTTGCGCGAGAAGTCCAGGTAGATCATCGAAGAGACGGCGTCCACGCGCAGCCCATCGATGTGATATTCCTTCAGCCAGAACAACGCGCTGGAGAGCAAGAAGCAGCGCACCTCATTGCGCCCGTAGTTGAAGATATAGGTTCCCCAGTCAGGATGCTCGCCCTTGCGCGAATCGGCATGCTCGTACAAGTGCGTGCCATCAAAGTAGCTGAGCGCGTAGCCATCTTTCGGGAAGTGCGCCGGCACCCAGTCCAGAATCACGCCTAGGCCATGCTGATGGCACTGATCCACGAAGTATTTGAAATCCTCAGGCGTGCCGTAACGGCTAGTTGGCGCGAAGTAGCCCGTTGTCTGGTAGCCCCATGAGCCGTCGAAAGGGTGTTCTGTGATCGGCAAAAGCTCAAGGTGCGTGTAGCCCATCTCTAGGCAATATTCCACTAGCGTATGCGCCAACTCGCGGTAGCTGAGCCAGCTGCCATCAGCTTTGCGCCGCCATGAGCCGAGATGGACTTCGTAGATGGCCATTGGCTTGCTCAGCGGCGAACCCTGAGCGCGTTTTTCCATCCAGGCCTGATCGTGCCATTCGTAGCGCGAGAGATCGGTGATGATGCTTGCCGTATTCGGACGCAGCTCGTATTGAAAGCCGTACGGATCGCTCTTTTGAGCTTGATAGCCGTGAAAATTCGAGCGGATATCGTATTTGTAGATTTCGCCTTCGCCCAGCCCTGGGATGAACAGTTCCCAGACGCCATTGGCGCGATGCCGCATCGGATGACGGCGCGCATCCCAGAAATTGAAATTGCCGACTACGCTGACGCGCCGCGCATTAGGCGCCCAGACGGCAAAGCGCGTGCCACGCACGCCGTCCACTTCTATCAAGTGCGCGCCGAGCATCTTGTAAGCATAGAGCAAATTACCTTCGCCGAATAGGTATAGATCGTAATCGCTCAGCAGTGGTGGAAAGGCGTAAGGATCGTCATAGCGCTCCACAGTGCCGTCGGCGAAGGTCGCCTCGAGGCGATAACGGAAAGGCTGCTCGGCGCGCAGGGTGACTTCAAAGAAGCCTTCATCGCGCACTTTGGTCATTGGATAACGCTCGCCGTTCGCCGCGATCACAGCCATGCGCGCAGCGTAGGGGCGGAGCGCACGCACGGAAATTTGCCCGTCTTCAACAAGATGCGGGCCGAGGATGTCGAAAGGCGCGCCGTGATCGGCGTGTAGCAGTGCGTTCAAGGCATCGGGATGAAT
>RFIM01000145.1 GCA_003695215.1 Chloroflexota bacterium | reverse complement strand
CGGCAGGGCCAAACCTACACAGTGCGCCTTGCCGAAGGCGTGCGCGCCCAAAACGGCCGCTTGCTGCTACAGGCGCACGAATGGCAGTTCCGCGTGCGTGCGCCACAAGTCGTCTTCATGGCGCCTGTGGATCATCCGATCCAGAACTTGTTCATGATCGATCCCAAGGCGCCCGATTCGCAGCCGCAACAGCTGACCTTCAGTGAGCTAGGCGTGCTGAGCTATGACGTCTCGCCTGATGGCAGCCGCATCGTCTATAGCGAGCTGGGCGATCAGCGCACAGCGCATTTGCGCCTCTACGATCTGCGCACGAACAGCACGCTCACCTTGCTGGAATGCCGCATAGCCGCTTGTACCACACCTGTATGGCGCCCTGATGGCAACATGGTCGCCTTTGAGCGTTCCGAGCTTAACCTGGATACTGGCGCGGGCCCTGGCGCGCCGCGCATCTGGCTGGTGGACGTGAATACGGGCATTCCGCGCCCGCTTTTCGCCGATAATCAGCGGCTGGGCTACTCGCCGCGCTGGTCGCCTGATGGCAAGCTGCTGGCCAGCTACGATGCGAACGTCGGCGGCATTGTGCTGTTCAACTTCGCAGATAACACTGAGCGCGTGATCCGCACGCCACAAGGCGAAGTCGGTTACTTCTCAGCCGATGGACGCTGGCTGTTCTTTCCGAAGATTCTTCAGCTGGCAGGCACAACGCGCTATGTGGCGCATTTCGTGCTGGTAGATGTTCAGTCCGAGTTGCTGGTGCAGCGCGATCTAACGCCTGATAGCGACCCGAACAATGATGTCGAGCTGGCATGGCTGCCTGATAGCCGCCGCTTGATCGTCACGCGCCGTCCGCCAAATATCACGACCATGCAAGGTGCGCAGCTGCACTTGCTCGATCTTGAGACGGGCGAAGCGACGCCGCTAGTGACTGAGCCTGATTACAGCAATGGGCAAGTCGCCGTCAGCCCTGATGGCGACTTGCTCGCCTTCCAGCGCTTTGCGCTCGGCCAGAGCGGCGCGCGCCCACAAATTTGGCTCTACGACTTGACCACAGGCGATCTGCGCCTGCTGGCCAATAACGCAACGATGCCGCGTTGGCTGCCTTAGCGCGGCACACTGAGAGTAGCCTGTATGGATTTCAACACGCAGTTGACGCTCTTCAGCACGCGCTTCCTAGGCATTTTCATCGAGGCTGTCTCATTTCTGCTGCTCGGGACACTGGTCTCAGGGTTGATCGAAGTCTTCGTGCGCAAGGAAGATATCGCGCGCTTCATGCCACGCAATCCGTTTGTTGCCATTGCCGCGGGCAGTTTTCTAGGCTTTTTGTTCCCTGTCTGCGAGTGCGGCGTGGTGCCAGTGACGCGCAAGCTATACCAAAAGGGCTTGCCCGTCTCAGTTGGCGTGACCTTTTTGTTAGCGGCGCCAGTGATGAATCCAATTGTCTTTGCCAGCACCTACGCCGCCTTCGGCTTCGGCCCGATCCTGATCGGTCGCTTTGCGATCACTTTCGTCATGGCAGTGGCGGTCGGCGCGCTTTTCAGCCTAGAGCGCAGCCCGATCAAGCTGCTGCAGCCGCGCGCGCTGCTGGCAATGGCAGGCGGCTCGGGCATGGCGGCACCGCAGCCGCGCACGCCACAACTCGGCTTCCTGCAAAGCTTGATGCGCGCCGCGCGCGTGGCAACCGGCGAATTCTTCGATATGGGACGCTACCTTGTGCTTGGCACGGCGCTGGCTGCAGGCATGCAAACTTTCTTCTCGCAGGAGCAAATCCGCGCCTTAGCCAGCAATCCGTCTATGTCGGCTGTGGCAATGGCGATCATGGCGTTCGTGCTCTCGATCTGCAGCACCACCGACGCGATCCTAGCGCTCTCGTTCGCCAACTTTGGCTTTCCCTCAGGCTCGCTGCTCACCTTCCTGACCTTCGGCCCGATGGTGGATATCAAGGCGACGCTGATGTACCTGAGCATTTTCAAGCGGCGCATTGTGATCTACATGGTCATTTTGCCGCTGCTGATGTCGCTTTTGTTCGGTATTTTCATCAATTTGAATGTGAGGTTGTAGAAGTGCGCACACGGCGATGGTTTCAGGCGGCGCTGATGCTGCTGCTAGGCTTGTATCTCCTGGAGACGCTGCTGACAGGCGAGATTGCTTATTACATCAACGAGCGCTTCAACTGGCTAGCAGGCGTAGCAGGCTTCACGCTGATCGCGCTGGGCATCCTCAACGTGATCGCCTTGCTGGCTGAGCCTGAGCCAGGCCAAGCGGCGCCTAGCAGCGCGCCAAACTTGTTGGCCAGCGCCTCAGGCGGCTTGCATGGCTTCACAGCGCGCTGGTATGTGATAGCTATCCTGAGCCTGCCGCTGATCTTCGGCGTCTTCCTGCCTGCTCAGCCGCTCGGCGCGGCTGCCATCAATAATAGCGGCATCGCCTTCTCGCTGAACGCCTCCAGCGCCGCCGAGCAGGTCTTCAGCATCGCGCCAACTCAACGCAATGTGCTGGACTGGGTACGCCTCTTCAGCACCTCAACCAATGTGGATGAATTCAGCGGCCAGCCTGCTGATTTGATCGGTTTTGTCTACCGCGATGCGCGCTTTGAGGATGAGCGGACGTTCATGGTGACGCGTTTCACGGTCAGCTGTTGCGTGGCGGATGCCGTGGCCATTGGCGTGATTGCGTATGGCGATCAGGCGCCGAACTTCGCTGCAGATAGCTGGGTGCGCGTGCAAGGCAAGTTTGAAGTGCGCGATTTTCTCGGTCAGCGCACGCCAATCCTGATCGCCGAGTCGATCGAGTCAGTGCCGACGCCCGAGCGTCCCTATCTGTTCCCGTAGCGGCTAGCTCTGGCTCAGGCGCTGCAAACAGACCTGGCGCATGAGTTCAATGGGCGGCTTTTTGCCCGTCCACATCTCAAAAGCGGCAGCGCCTTGATAGACCAACATGCCCAAGCCGCCGATCACGCGCAGGCCACTGCGCTCAGCATCGCGCATGAGTTTGGTCTGCAGCGGGCGGTAGATAGTGTCGTACAGCACGGCTTGCTTCGGGAACGGCACGCCTTCGCGCCACGGCGAGCTATCCGTGTAAGGAAACATGCCGACCGATGTCGCATTGACGATCAGCGTTGCCTCACGGCTGACTTCGGCTAAGCGATCCAAGCCAACAGCCTCAACGTTGCAGCTTTCCCAGGTCGAGCGCAGGAATTCGACGATCTCCAAGCCGCGTTCCAGCGTCCGATTGACGAAGACGATGCGCGCGCCGCTGCGCGCCAAGCCCGCGCCAATCGAGCGCGCCGCGCCGCCTGCACCTAGAATCACCACGTGCGAATCTTCGCCGACGCTGATCCGATTGACAGCTAGATCGGCTAAGAAGCCGCTCATATCAGTGTTCAGGCCTTCCAGCTTGCCTTGGCTGGCATCGATCCGAATGGTATTCACGGCGCCCGCGATAGTGACAGCTTCCGTCACGCTATCCAAGTATGGAATGCAAGCCACTTTGTGTGGCACGGTCACATTCACGCCGCGAAAGCCAAGCGCCAAAACGCCGCGCAGCGCATCTGCCAGCCGATCAGGCGCCACCAAGAGCGGCACATAACGCCAATTCATGCCCAGCTCGGCAAAGGCCGCGTTGTGCATCTCAGGCGAGAGCGAATGCGCCACAGGATAGCCGATAATGCCGACCAGCTGAGTTTGACCGTCAATATGAGCAATGCGGTCGTTCAAGCCTTTCACCTTCCTTTGTAGCGAAGCCACGCTTGGCGCGCTTGGCGCGCTGCCTCAAGCGCAGCGCGCAGCGCCGAATCATCCTCAGAAGCCAAGAGCGCTTGTAGGCGCGCAAGGTGCGCAGCATAGCGCGTCAATGCGCCCAGCAGGGCTGCGCGATTGCTCGTGACGACGTCGCCCATCATGGTCACATCGCTTGAAGCCAGCCGCGAGGTATCGCGGAAGCCACTGGAAGCCAATTGCCACAGCCGCTCGTCATCGACCTCAGCGGCGCTCAGCATCAGCGCCACGCTGAGCAGGTATGGCAAGTGGCTGATGTGCGCCACAGCCTGATCGTGGGCTTCGGGCGCCAGCTGAAGCGGCTGCGCGCCAATGGCGCGTACGAGAGTCTCCATGAAGCTGATCGCGGCTTGTGAGGTGCGCTCAGCGGCGCACAACACATAGGTGCAGCCATGATAGAGCGTCGGATCGGCGGCAGCGGCGCCGCTCAGCTCCTTGCCGCACATCGGATGCCCGCCAATGGCTTGCACACGCGGCGGCAGTTGATCCATCGCCGCGATAATCGGCGCCTTGACGCTGCCAAGGTCTGTGATTAGCGCGTTGGCAGGCGCTAGCGCGCCTACCTGCGGCAAAAGCCTGAGGATGACGCGCAACGGCGCCGCCAAGACGATCACATCGGCGTTGTACAGGCTGTTCAGATCCGCAGAGAACGAATCGAAGTGCAGCGCCGCACTCGGATCAGGATCGATGCCGTGCAAATGGCGCACCTTGCCGCGCAACGCCAAAGCTAACGATGCGCCCATTAAGCCTGTGCCAATGATGCAGAGATGTACTTCGCTCAGGGCTTTCATGCCGCAGATTATAGCGCAGGCAGCTCAGCCTACCACCTGCCCATTGACAAGCCTGACCGCAATCCTTAGAGTAGAATGCGTGCGTCGATGCCGCTCGGCGTGTTATAGATTCACGACGCATCGTCCATGAAGTTGTGCCATGTGCCAGTTGTACATCTCAGTAAATGTCAGTGAGGCAGAAAAACCGTGCTTGGCTTGACTTTCTCTCGCAAACGCCGCACCAACACTGCCGATAGACTCAGAATCGGGCTGTTTACCGATAGTTTTCCGCCGATCATCAACGGCGTCAGCATCGTGCTGAGCAACTTGCATGAAGAGCTCTTGGCACAAGGGCAAGATGCGCACGTCTTCACCTTTGGCAGCCAAGAAAGCGCGCGCCCAAACGTCTGGGTGACTCGCGGCGTGCCGCTCGGCAGCAGCTCCTTTCATAGCGCGCTGATGCTAGATCGGCCGTCCTCGCTCGTGGCGCGGACGCTCAGCGTCTTCCACATCAACGATCCCTTCAACATCGCGCTTGTGGCGCTGCGCATGGCCAAGCACTTGGATCGGCCTATCGTCTTCACCAACCACACGCGGCACGATCTCTACCTCGAAGAGCGCTGGTCGAGCGTGCTGCGGCCGATGCTGAAGCTGTATGTTGAGGCGCAGATGACCTACATGATGCGCGCTAGCCACTTGATCACAGCGCCTTCGTACTCAGCGCTGCGCTGGATGCAGAGCCTGTTGCCTGAAGTCGCGCATCGGATGCGCGTGGTGCACAATGGCATCGCCTTGCAGCGTTTTGAACAACTGCCATCGGATGCGCTGCGCCGCGAACAGCTGGGCATCAGCGCCGAGGCGACCATCTTCGGCTACGTCGGGCGTGTTGTGCCTGAGAAGAACCTTGAGGTCTTCGCTGAGGCGCTAGTTTGCGCTGTGCAGCAAGGCGCCGATGCGCATTGGATCGTCATTGGCGATGGCAGCTCACGCGCCGAGCTTGCGGCGATCACAGCGAGGATCGCTGATCGAGTACATTTGTTGGGCAAGGTACCTAATGAAGCCTTGCCGCGCTACATACCGCTCTTCGACGTTTTCGGCATGCCTTCGCTCAGCGATACCAATCCGCTCTCTGTGACAGAAGCGATGGCCTGCCGCAAGCCGTTCTTGGGCGTGCGCGCCGACTGGTGGGAAGAGTATCCGAATTATCAGCAGGCAGGTGTGCTTGCCGAGAACAATCCAGCTGATCTAGCGGCAGCGATCGTGTGGTTCTGCCAGAACGAAGCGGCGCGCCGTCAGATGGGCGAGTGCGCCTATCAAATCAGCCGTCACTTCGATATTCGCAATGTCGCGGCAGAATGGATCGACCTGTACAATCAATTGGTTGAGCGGCACACACTCACACAGGCTTCATAGGCTCCCTGCATCCAGATCGGCAAGCGTCGTCTCAATCTCAGTGGCACACTCTGCATCTGTCTCACGTGCAAGCGCCGCCTGCAGCGCCTCACGCGCCGCCCGACCTGCCAGGCGTGCTACAGCCCATGCTGCATGAGCGCGCACTAACGGGCTGGCGCTCTCCAACAGCGCATCCAGGTGCGGCAACAGGCTAGCATCGCCGCTGTTGCCAGCAGCGATACAGGCATTGCGCAGCAGGCGCTCATGCTTCAGGCGCAAGATGGGCGATCCTGCGAAAAACGCGGCAAACTCAGCGGCGCTCAAACTCAGCAGGCGCGCTAAACGCGGCGCAGCCCGCTCGATATCGCGCAGCTGAAAGGCAGGCTCAGGCGTCGGTGTGGCAAAGCGCGTGAACGGACAGACATCCATGCAGATATCGCAGCCCATGATCCAATTGCCCAGCAACGGGCGCAACCCACGCGGCACATAGCCCTTGTACTCAATGGTTAAATAGCTGATGCAACGGCGTGCGTCCAGCACGTAAGGCTGCGGAAAAGCAGCTGTTGGGCAAGCCGACTGGCAGCGAACGCATGTGCCGCACATGGTCTCGCGATGTGGCTCATCGTAGCGATCGAAAGCCAGATCGGTCAGCAGCTCGCCGAGCAGAAAGTAGCTGCCGCGCTTGGGATCGATCAGCACAGTATTCTTGCCGATGAAGCCAAGGCCTGCCTGCTGCGCATGAGAACGCTCTAAGATCGCGCCAGTATCCACGTATACGCGGTAGGCCATGCCACCAGATTCGGCGCGCAGCCATGCCGCTAGCGCCTCAAGGCGCGCAGCAATCACCTCATGATAGTCCAGGCCCCAAGCGTAAGCGGCGATTCGCCCGCGCGTCGGATCGCGCAGGACTGCAGCAGGCACATTCAGAGTGTGATAGGCCAAGCCGACCACGATCAGCGAGCGCACATTCGGCAAGATCACGTTCAGGTCGCGGCGGCGCGCCACACGATCCGCGCGTGCCATGTACGCCATAGTGCCATGATAGCCCGTCGCGATCCAGCGCAAATAAGCCTCCAGGCGCGGTGAAGGCAGCGCCCGAGTCACGCCCAGCATGCTGAAGCCCAGCTGCTGAGCGCGTTCCTTCAGGCGCACTGACTCGAAGGCGGCCTCCATCAGTACATCACAGTGCGCAGCAGCGCGTCCAGCACCTGCAGGGCATTGAGATTGCGCACAGTGTAACCATACTGCAAGTTCTCAGGTGTGAAGCGCGCAGCAGCGCCATCAGGTGGCACCGAAGGATGCAGCCCATCGCTGCTGATGCCACGATTCGGCAAGTTGACCATGTTGGCGTAGTAGTCCCACAGCGGCACTTCATACTGCGCGGCAATGGCGCGGATCACGTTGTTCCATGCCTGGACGCGCTGCTCTTGGTTCTCGTCGAAGTTCTTAGGCGGAATAGTGCTGAGGACAGGAATCACGCCCATCTCAAGCGAGATTTCGACAATTTGGCGCAAGTGATCGGCGAAGACTTCAGGCGAGCCACTGCCGCTATCGTTCGAGCCGATCAAGATCAGCGCGATCGACGGGCGAGTGTGTTTGTACTCGCAAACCAATGGAATATCCGTGCCGCAAATCTCAGGATAGGCGAAGCCGGGCGTCAGTAGCTTGTCAGCCGTCCAACCGCTGAGGGCAGCTAGAGACTGATTGGCGAACGAATTGCCTGCGCGTGCGTTCTCTTGCGAGAAGAAGCTGATCACATTGGCGAGATTGCCATAGGCGCCTAGCTCGTATTGCCCGAAGCCAATTGGATATAAGAAATGGGGCGCCGCTGTGATGCTATCGCCGACTTTGGAGAAGACATTGCGCCGATTGCCGAGTTGCTGCCCGCGCAGGTAGATGGCGCGTGTGCGCGAGCTGATCCCAGTCAGCCAAGGCGGCACGCTAGCAGTGAAGGCTGTAGTTGGCGTCGGGCTGGCCTCGATAGCCACGCCTTGCACAGGCAGCTGAGCGATGCGTTCCGCTGGGATCGGGCTGAGATCGGGTAAGCGCACAAACAGCGCCGAGACCCAGCCGCGCGAGACGCCGGGCGAGACCAAGACCTGCAGCCATTGGTTATCAGCTGTGCGCCCGATCACAGTCAGCTGCGCTGCAGGATCGAGGACGGTCAGAATCTCGCCTGCAGTGCCAGGCGTGCCGCGCAGGCGCACGCGGTTGCAGTCAATACACAGCCGCGCCACAAGCGGCGTCGGCGTCGGCGTCTCGGTGGGCGTCGGCAAGGGCGTTGGCGTGCGGCTTGGGCGCGGTGTGTTGGTCGGCAAAGGTGTGCGGGTAATCTTTGAAGCATCGCCTTGGGCACGCACATTCAGACGTTCGTTTGGCGCCTGCATGAACAGGCTGATGGCAATCAGCAGCATGCTGCACAACCAGAAAATACGTATGTGCCTCATAGCGGCACATTCCCTCCCGAGGTCTCTTAAAAAGTCACTTGGGCGTTCACCTGGTGCTCAAAATACCGCAAAAAGCGATTTTTGGCGATCAGGCGCTTGCCCTACGCCCGCGGCATGCTTGATAAGCGCGCTGCACAAGCTATGCTACAATGTTGGCAATGCTCAGCGCTGTGGAAAGTGAAGGAACATGCGGCCTAATCCGCCTTCGCGCTACAATGACACGCCATCGGCCAACTCTCGCGTGCCGCCGCCAGCACAGATGCCTTACATGCTGCAGCGGCTGCCCAGAAGGCGCCCATGGCACCTATGGTTGCTCGGCTGCGCCGTGCTGCTTGGCTCGCTGATGATCTCGACGCTATGCGGCGGCATTGTGGTCGTCAATGCAATTCTGAGCGACTTCGGCGAGCAGGT
>RFIM01000144.1 GCA_003695215.1 Chloroflexota bacterium | reverse complement strand
TGCGCGCTATCGATTACATCCGCAGCCAGCCGCACTTGGCGCATCTGAAGATCATCGTCATCACTGCCAATGAGCAGTACCGTGAGCGCGTTGCCACAAAAGCGGACTATTTTCTGGTCAAGCCGATTGCCATCAGCGATGTCATGCGCATTGCACACGAATTAGCAGCCCGATCGACCTGAAGATGAGGCCAGATACGTTATGACAGCTCCGATCACCTTCAACACGCTCTCAGCTGAACACCTGACCTTCTTCGAGAATTTGCTGGGCGCCGAGCGGCTTTCAACGCGGCGCGCCGACCTAGAGCTGCACGCGCGCGATCAGTCCTTCCATACGCCGCGCCCGCCTGATGTCATCTTGCTGCCCGAAACGACTGGCGAGGTCAGCGCGATTCTGCGCTACGCCAACGCCAATCGCCTGCCCGTGACGGCCTGGGGCGTCGGCACTAGCCTTGAGGGCAACTCAATCGCTGTGCGCGGCGGCGTCATGCTGGATTTTGCGCGCATGGCGCAGCTGCTGGAAGTGCGCCCTGAGGATTTCCAAGCCGATGTGCAGCCTGGCATGACGCGCCTGGAGCTGAACAAGGCTTTGGCGCGCTATGGGCTGTTCTTCACGCCAGAGCCAGGCGCCAACGCCACCATTGGCGGCATGATCGCCACCAACGCCGCCGGCATCAAGACCATCAAATACGGCGCAACGCGCGAGAATGTGCTGGCGCTTGAAGTCGTCAAAGCCGATGGCGAGGTGTTACAGGTCGGCACGCGGGCGCGCAAAAATTCAGCCGGCTATAGTTTGCTGCACTTGTTCATCGGCTCGGAAGGCACGCTCGGGATCATCACGCGCGCCACGCTCAAGTTGGCGCCGATCCCAAGCGCCTTCAGCGCCGTCTTGGCTGCCTTCGAAGACGTCGAGAGCGCGATTCGGACAGTGGTTGAGATCGTCGGCGCGGGCCTGGAGCCGACAGCGCTAGAATTTGTGGACAAAGAGACCGTCAATGCCTTGAATCAGGATAAAGGCACGCATTTCGTGGTGGCGCCAACAGTGATCATGGAATTCATCGGCAGCGGTGAGAACGAGCAGTTGCAGCTTGCCCTTGAACTGTGCCGCGAGAACGGCGCGACGCACTTTGAGGCGGCGCAAGGCACTGAAGCGCGCAACAAGCTCTGGGAAGTGCGCCATCATACCTACGAATCGCTAGTGCGCCTGCACCCAAACAAGGCGCAGAAGATCATCGACGTCGCTGTGCCAATCTCGCGCTATCCTGAGATCGTCCTGTACGCTGATGCTGCCCTACGCGAGTATAACTTGATCGGCTATAAGTTCGGCCATGCCGGCGATGGCAACTTGCACATCAACGTGATCCATACTCCAGGCGATGAGGCGGAGCTGGCGCGCATGGAAGCAGCTAACGATCAGATCGTGCGGCGCGCCATCCTGCTGGGCGGCACAGCCACAGGCGAGCATGGCGTCGGCATTGGCAAGCGCAAATTCATGGCTACACAGTATGGCGCTGCCTATGACCTAATGCGCCAAATCAAGAATCTCTTCGATCCGAACGGCATCCTGAATCCAGGCAAAATTTTCACGGACTGAGCCATAGGGATGAGCCATGCTGCCTGCTAATGTCACTGTGCAATACATGCGCGAAGGCGCCAAGCAGAACGTGCGCTTGAGACTCTCGCTTGATGCGACTGTGCGCCAAGTGATCGCCGATCTGGTGCGCGAGCTGCAGCTGCCCGATAGCGATGCCGAAGGCGATCCGTGCGTCTATGAGCTGACCTACCAGCGCCAGGCGCTCAGCGCTGAGGCGCGCCTGTTCGAGGTCGGCGTGCAAGAGAATGCCATTTTGCAGCTAGTGGCGGTCAATCCGAATGCCACGCGCAGCGGCGCGGCGCTCTCAGCCAACGTGCTCAGCAGGCTAGGCGGAAAGGGCAGCCAGGAACCGTTGCCAATTGCGGCGCGGCTTGTCGGGCGTGATGGGCGAACCTTCCAACTGCGCCACACACGCGCCTTGATCGGGCGCGCCGACGCGGCGCTCGGCTATCCACCTGAGGCATTTGACGCCGATCTGAGCGCGCTCGATCCCAAGCGGACGGTCTCTCGTCCACACGCGCTGATCGTCTATAGCGAAGGGCAGTTCACCATTCGCGATCTGTACAGCCAGCGCGGCGTGCTGGTCAACGGCGTGCGCATCCCTGCCAACGGCGCCTATCCGCTCAGAGATGGCGATTGGCTCAGCTTTGGCGAGATTGAGTTGCAGTTCCGTTGCCCTTAGCCTTATCCTTGCCATCAACGCTGCGCCGCGCACTCCAGGCGGAAGCGCAACGCGGCGCGCCCAATGAGGTTTGTGGCCTGTTGGGCGGTGTGCAGCGCGGGCCGCTTTTTCAGGCCGCTTGCTATATGCCTGTTCCCAACTGCGCCGCCACACCACAGATGCGCTTCGCCATGCAGCCTGAGGCTATGGTTGCCGCGATTTTGGCGTTGCAGCGCGCAGGCTACGCGCTGATCGGCGTCTATCATTCGCACCCGCACAGCGCGCCTGTGCCTTCGGCCGTCGATATCGCCGAAGGCGCCTGGCAAGCTACGCCTTACCTGATCATCGGCTATGCGGCCACACAGCCGAGGCTGGCTGCGTGGTTGATCGAAGGCAGATCGTTCACTCACCTAGCGCTTATCTGAAGACGCTTGACAAACCTTGTGCACACGCCGTATAACCTAATAAGTTTTAGGTTATACGCCAATGGACGATCACTCAGAGGCGAAGAGACGCGTGCTGGACGCGGCAGAAAAGCTTTTCATGGAGCGCGGCTATACGGCTGTGACTTTACGCGATATCGCCCAAGCGCTGAATATCAAGCAAGCCTCGTTGTACTACCATGTGGCAGGCGGCAAGGAAGCGCTCTTCGTTGAAGTGGTCGAGCGCAACTTGGCGCGGCATCGGGCAGGCCTGTGCACAGCGCTGGCCCAGGCGGAGGCGCCGCTGCGCGCTAAGCTGCTGGCTGTGGCCGAGTGGCTCTTCAGCCAGCCGCCTTTAGATTTAGGGCGCATGATCCACAGCGATCTGCCCGCCTTGAGCCCTGCGCAGGCGCAACGCTTGGAGCGCAGTTTCCATGAAGCGCTCTTGCAACCGCTAGAGGAAGCTTTTGCGCAAGCCCAAGCCACAGGCGAGATACGCCCAGCCCAAGTCAGTTTGCTGAGCGGCATGCTCCTGACCATGCTGGAAGCCGCGCACAGCTTGCCGACGCATTTCCGCGCTCTGCCCAAGCAGCGCCTCGCCGCTGAGATGATCGATATCTTGCTGGACGGCTTGCGCCTGCGCGCAGGTCTTTGATGCACGCGCCGCCTTGTCTAATTTTCTCAAGGCCTTGTTCATAAACAGCTATTTATGAAAAAATCCTGAAGAACATTCTGTGCATTTTGCCACAAAGTGAGCCTATTCCACGATCTGATCGCCTTCCAGCGCCTCTGAGGGCTGTTGCAGGTACATGGTCTCTCTGCTAGATTTTGGATAGACTAAGAATCACCGTTCACTAGATCAGTGCGAGAGATTCCTATGCCAATCGCAATTGATCCGACGCTTTCCGTGTACAAGTTGGCAGCGCGTGTCGCGGATAGCGCCATGATGATCAGCCATCGCCGTACTATGACACTCATCAGCTATGAGATCGAAAATGCTGTGCTGCATGACGGCGCAAAGGCGCGCATTTTCTCGGGCTTCCAGCGGATGAGCTTCTTCCTGCCGCAGGTGAAACGCTACACGCGCCTTGCCGAGCGCGCTGAGTCAATTTATGTTTTCGGCGTGCCCGATGTGGCCGTGCCGAACATTCCGAACGTCACCTACGTCAAGATCAGCCCACGCGATCAGTTCGCCAAGGAATGGTTCTTGCTAGCAGATGCGCCTGACTATGCCAGCATCCTTGCCACAGAAGAGCTAAGCTCGTGGGACGATCCAGATGAGCAGCGCGTCTTCAAAGGCGTGTGGTCGTTCGACGAGCGCATCGTGACCATTGTGCAGGAATGGCTGAGCAGCCTTGTAGACGCGCGTCCGCTTGGCGAGCGCAAGCGCGATCCGAAGGCACAGCTGGGCTACCTGCAGCGCACGACGATGCGCATCGCCAATCGTCTGGTTAGGTTGGCGGAGCAGCGCACGCCGCAAGCCTCAGAGACGGCCAAAGAGCTAGAAGTCGCCCTGCCGCGAATCTAAGCGCTGCCTGAATCAGCGCCGCTCAGCCTTGACTCTGCCATAATTTGTGTTGAAATAGGCACGTCAAGCTGCGCGGCGCAAAGCTTTCTAGCGCTGACGCCACACGCAAGGAGATTTCTATGCTCCACGAGGCTGAGCATCTACTCAGAGAATTTGTCGCCTATGTAGAGGACGCTGAAAGGCGCCCAAATGTCCTCTCGATCTACCTGGTGGTCGATCCCGCCGAGCCTGCCAATCAAGCAGAGACGCCTGCCTGGCAGATTTACCTGCGCAATGCCCTAGCTGAGATCGAGAACCAGCTGAATCCTGAGCAGGTCAAACAGTGGAAGACTGTCCGTCTCTCGGATACTTCAGAGAAGACAGAATGGGCGCGCACGCGCTTGCGCCTAGAGGCTTATTTGGATAGCTACCTTCCGCAAGGCAAAACGCTCGTGCTGTTCGTCAGTGCCGAGCAGCTGCTTGCCTATGAGCTGCCTGTGCGCCTGCGCAATTACGCGCATTACGGCTGGATGCAGATCAAAGACTTCCTTTACGCCATAGACGAGTACGAGCAGCATCTGGTGGTGCTTTTCGCTCAGGATAAGGCGCGCGCCGTCAACTTGTTTCTTGGCACTTCTGCCAGCGACGTGACCGTCAATCTTGACCAAACCTGGCAGCGCAAGGATAGCCGCAAGACGGCTCATGAGGCACAGATAGCGCGCCGTCAAGATGAGCTGGACAGGCGCTTTGCGCGCTATATGGCCGACGAGATCAATCAGCTTTTTGTGCGCGAGCGCGATATCGATCGGCTGATCCTCGGTGGCAATGTGCAATTGGCGCACGCTGTGCTGGCCTTTTTGCATCCATCAGTTGCGCGCAAGGTGATCAGCGTGGTGAAAATTCCGTTTGAGGCGCCGCCACACGAGATCGCCGCTTCAATCCGCGAGATCGCCTACACCGCTGAGCGCGACCACGAGCTAATCCTCGTCCAGGATACGATCAGCATGGCCAAAGGCGGCAAGCGCGCTGCGCTCGGCTTGAGCGATGTGCATCAAGCGCTGGATCGCTACGCTGTCAGCGTGCTGATCTTGCCCTATCCTATCGAGACGCCGATTTTGGCAGGCATCGTGGACGAACTGCTAGTCAAGGCGCTTCATAGCGGCAGCCAGATCGAGTTCGTGCGCGGCGAAGCGGCGGATTTGCTGCTCTCAGAGGGCGGCATTGCGGCGCAGCTCTACTACAGCCTTCCGCTAGAGTCGGTGCGCTAGCAGCCACTCGTAGAGTCCGAAACTAGGTGCGAAGGCGCGGATCGCCGTCTGGACGTGATCGGCGCCTTCCAACAAGCTAACCTTGACTTTGCCGCCGCAGGTTTCTAGCGCTGCGGCAAGGTTGCGCGTGTTCTCGCACGGCACAACTTCATCGGCGCTGCCGTGAATGGCCCAAATGGGCACATCTTTCAAGTCGCACAGGTGCTTCAGGAAGTGCGGATCGGGTGGGATGCGCGCCGCGACTGGCGCAATAGCTGCAAATAGGCGTGGCGCGCGCGCTGCGATATACCAAGTGCCTTGCCCGCCCATGCTGAAGCCTGTCAGGTACAGGCGCGCCGAATCGAACCTATGGGCTTGGCGCACGCTGTCAATGAGCGCTAAGACAGCTGCGGCGTGCTCGGTCCAGCGCGTCTCAGGCGGGCATTGCGGCGAGAGGACAGCCGCAGGGAAATCCGACTGCGTCTCTAGCAAAGCGGGTAAGGCATAACGCTTGACTAAGTTGAGATCAGCGCCGCGCTCGCCGCTGCCGTGCAAAAAGACAATCAAGGGCAATGCTTCGGCGGGCTGATCGTCGGGCAGGTAGAGCAGGTAATTCAAAAAGCGTGAAGTATAGCCTTGCTGCATCGGAACGATCCTTCTGGGCTGTCGATCCATTCACGCTAGATTATAGCGAAGTCGTGGCTGCTGGGCTGAGTGGCATAAAGGGCGCTTTTCGGTTACGATCTGTTGAGCAGTTGTTTAGAAGTGAGCGCGTCATGCCGATCATTCTTGCGCTAGGCGTAGTGCTGTTGATCGCCAATTATGCCGAACAGCAGCCGCGCTGGCGGACAGTGCTTCATGTGCTGCTGCTTGTAGCCAACCTCGGCTTAGTCGTCCTGACGCTCTCGATGAGGCCGAACGCGGCTGCGCTAGCGTTGAGCGTCGGTTTGGCGCTTCTGGCAAGCCTGCCCTTGCTGCGCCTTGTGCGCTTGCGCTTGGCAGCCTGGCTGCCCAGAAGCGCTTTCGAGCCCGAGTCGCCGCTGCACATGACGGCGCTAGTTTTTTGCGTATATCTGATCGCCAACGCCCTGCTGAACTACGCGCTAGCAGATGGCCTGAGCGGCCTGCGCGAATCGGCACAGGCGCGCGGCGACGTGCTGAATGTGGAAACGTTGCTGACGCAGATGCTGATCTTCTCGCTGTTCGGCGTCTTAGGCGTCGGGCTGGGGACGCGGCGCACGCTCGCAGCTGTGATCGAGCGGCTTGGGCTGCGCGCACCGACCCTGCAGGAGCTGTACGTCGGCTTTGGCGTGGCGTTCAGCCTTTTTTGGGCAGTCTATGCGCTCAGCCTGCTTTGGCAGATGCTCTTGCCGCCGGATGTGATCGAGCAGCAGACCGAACTGAGCGGCTTGATCGCCGAGAACATCGAGACGCTTAGCACAGCCTTTTGGGTCGCTTTTACAGCGGCTATTGGCGAGGAGATCGCCTTTCGTGGCGCGCTACAGCCGATCTTCGGCAATTGGTTCACCAGCGCTGTCTTTGCGCTCACGCACACGCAGTACGCTTTCACGCCGGCCCTGGGCATCATCTTCGTGGTCTCGCTGGGCTTTGGCTGGGCGCGGCAGCGCTATAACACCACTGTGGCCATTGTGGCGCATTTTCTCTACAACTTCGCTTTGGCAGCGCTGGTCGTTTTCGGCCGTTATGCTATAGACTTGCTGGAGATGATGCCATGAGCGCAGTGCGCTTGCTCCGATTCAGCCTGATCGGGCTGCTTTGCGCGCTGAGCTTGAGCGGCTGCTTTGCGCGTGGCACGCGCCCGCCGCCGACGCCAACGCTGAACGCCCTAGCGCCTGAAATCAGCCCACCTGTGCCGACTCAGGCGGAAGTCGTGCCGCAAGTGACGCCGTTCACGCCTTTGCCCGCGCCGACTCAGCCCGCGCCGCCGCCGAGCGCCGTGCGCGTTTTCGTGGCTGAGGGCGTGCCGCCGGCGCTGGCCGCAGCTTTCAGGCCATTGATCGCCAGCGGTCAGGTCGTGCTGAGCGATGCGGCTACGGCGCAAGTGCAGCTGATTCGGGTGCCGCCTAACACGCCAACGCTGCTCTTGGCGCGTTGGGTGTACGTGCCTGTGGTGCCGTTTCTCTCCACAGCCGAGCGCATCAGCGTAGCTGATATCCAACGCTTTTGGCGCGGCGATATTGCGGCGCTAGCTGCCTTGAGCGAGAGCAGACAGCCGCCTGTGCTGGTCATGACTGAGGAAGTGCGCCGTTGGCTAGTCAGCGGCTTGGGCGAGCCTGCGCCAAACGTGCCGACTGAGATCGTCCTTGCTGAGATTCTAGCGCCGCGCCTGTGGGAACTGCGCAACGCCTGGTCGATTGTGCCCTTTGAGCAGCTCAATCCGACGCTAAAGGCGCTCAGCGTGGATGGCGTCAACATCTTGAGCCGCTCGGTCTCGGTCGATCAGTGGGGAATGACCGATACCTTCGGCGTGGTCGGTGCGGACGCAGCGGCTGTGCAAGCAGTGACGCAGGCGATTCTCGCTGCAGGCACTTGGCTGCCGACTAATCGCGATCCGACGCGGCTGACGTCGCTGATTCTGACGGGCGTGACAGCGCTGACGCGCGCTACCGCCTGGAAGATGGAGACACAGGGCATCCTGTATCCGGCGCGAGATATCGCGCCGTTTTTTTCGCAGGCGGATATCCTGCACACTAGCAACGAAGTCGCCTTCGCCAAGGATTGTCCCTATCCCGATCCTGCATCGACGAGCCTGCGTTTTTGCAGCCGTGAGCAGTACTTTGAGCTGCTCTACACCATCGGCGTGAACGTGATCGAGCTGACGGGCAATCACGTGAATGACTGGGGCAACGCTGCATTGCTGAATACGTTAGCGCTCTACGATGCCTACAGCATTCCCTATTTTGGCGGCGGCAAAAACGCCTATGATGCGCAGCGCGCCGCTATTCGAATCCATAACGGCAACACGATCGCCTTCATCGGCTGCAACGCGGTCGGGCCGAACAGCGCCTGGGCAACAGCAGAGCGCCCAGGTGCAGCGCGCTGTGACGACGCGTATCTCAGCCGAGAGATTCCGCGCTTGAAGCAGCTCGCCGATATCGTAGTGATGACGATTCAGTATCAAGAGCTGTACCAGTACGCTGCTTCGCCTGAGCAGCAGGCCTTCTTTCGCAAATATGCGGCTATGGGCGCCGACGTCGTCATTGGCAGTCAGGCGCATCAGCCGCAAGGCTTTGCCTTCACAGCTTGGCAAGGCGGCGCCTTCATTCACTTCGGTTTGGGCAACTTGTTCTTCGATCAGATGCAGACGTTGGGCACGCGCCAAATGTGCGCCGATAAGCTGACGATCTACCAGGGGCGATTGCTCTCGATCGAGCTATTCACAGGCCTGATCGAAGACTACGCGCGTCCGCGCCCGATGAGCGAGTCTGAGCGAACGGCGTTCCTGAAGACGCTCTTCAAGGCGAGTGGCTGGTAGGCACGCCCACAGCCCGAGAGTCTGAGCAAAAAGCATTGACAACTTGATGGGCCCTGCATATAATAAAGGCAGATAAGCCCTGGTGGCGGAATTGGTATACGCGGCAGTTTGAGGGGCTGTGCCTTTATGGCGTGGAGGTTCGAGTCCTCTCCAGGGCAAGCGAAGACCAGCAGGACAGCTGCTGGTCTTCTGCGTTTTGGGCGCCTTCAGCGGATGGCGAGCGGCTGCAAGGCCGCCTCATCGCGCTGCCCTTGAACAACTATTCGCTCATTGCCATCAGCTGTCTCAATCAGGACCAAATGATTGAGCAGATTGCGTCCATCCTGCACTTGCTTGGAAAGCACGGCCAGATCGCCCTCAGGCGTGATGGCCAAGCCCTGGAAGCGCCCGCGTGCGATCAAACGCGGCCGCAAATCGCTGGTCGAGACGCTATAGAGTGCCTCGGCAACGCCGCTTGTGGTGTAGAACAAGCGCGTGCCGTCCGCAGACCAGGCGGCTGCTAGGATACGTGCGCCGCGCCCTGCCGCGCTGATCGGAAGCGGCGCCTCAGCGCGGTCAATGGCGTAGAGATACAGTTGTTCATCGCCATTGCCGCTGCGCGTGACCATGGCGAGCCAGCTGCTATCGGCGTTGAAGAGGAAGCGCCGTGGCGAGTCTGGCGGATGCCGCTCGACGATCACAGCGTTCAGCACGGGCTTCAGCTCGCCTGTCTCCAACGAGAGCCTAGCGACGTTGGCCACTGAGGCGTCTAAACCATTGGGATAGACCAGCAAGGCTTCAGTTGGGCTGATGATATGCAGCTGATTCAGGGCGCTGAAGGTCAAAAAGGCGCCGCCGCTATTGCCCTTGCCGATATCCACGTAGGCGCCATTGCGCGTGACGCGCACTACACGCCATTGAGAGGGCCTGCCGCTGCAGCGCTCGCCAAAGGCGATGAAAAAGGATTCGCCAACATTGCGTATTGTGCTGCTGACGAAAGTACAGCCTTCGCTGGCAGGCAATTCGCTGACCAAGCGCTGCGCGCGCTCGCCATCCCAGAAGCTCACATCGGCTGAAGGCACTTCGCCGCGAGAATTAGCGAAGAATTGCACCACAGCCACATTCCGATCTTCGAAAGTGAAGCTACTGACGTTCTCCAAGCGCGTGCGCTCCGCAAGCGTGGGCAACTCCAGCACGCGCAGCGTGCCGATGGCAAAAGGGCCGCGCGTCGCATCGGCGCTGTAGCTCAGGATGCCGAATAAGTTGCCGTCAGCGCTCAGCTGCATTCTATCGCGCAGCGAGCAGGCTAAGCCGTTGTTCTCGCCCAGTTCTAGAGCCTGGCCGCTGCCAAGCGGATAGATGGCTTGCATGCCGCTGGCATCACTGCCCAGATGCAGCACTAAGTTATCGTCATAGGCCAAGCATGCAATCGCCAAGGCGCGGGCAGCGCCGCGAGTCAAGTCCTGCGCGTTGCCGCTCAGGTCGTAGAAGGATAACCAATTGCGGTTTGGATTGTAGGCAAGGATGCGCGTTTCGCCTTCGCGCAGGGCGATAGCCGTCGGACTTGAGGGCGGCGCAGGCTGCGTCGGCGGTTCGGCTTGGGTAGGCGGCTGGGTCGGCTCGAGCGTCGGCGAAGGCGGCGCTGGCGTGGGCGCTGCAAGCGTCGCCGTGACGGGCAACTGCGTCGGCGAGGCCTCGGGCACTTGTGTGGCGGGCGCCGCTGTAGGTGGCAAGGTCGGCGCGATGAGCGTCGGCGCGTTTTGAACAGCTGTTGGGCTAGCGGGCGCGCCACAAGCGGCGACGCTCAAGAGGATCAGGCAAATCAGACCATGTGAGATCGCTTTCAAGGCAGCTTCTCCAGAAGGTGTGAGCTATGTCACGCTGCTCAGCTAAGTG
>RFIM01000143.1 GCA_003695215.1 Chloroflexota bacterium | reverse complement strand
GCGCCGCACTAGAGCGTCTATGGCCTGCTCGCTGATGCCATCGCTGACGTCGTCAGGCCAGACTGCGCTGACGACGTCTTCACGCGTGCAGATGCCGCCGTTGGCATCGAAGAGCAGCTCCAGCAGGCGATACTGTGGCACGCTCAGCGGCGGCAGAATTTCGCGATCGCCGATGAAGACGCGTCGTGCGTTCCGATCAAGCCGCAGGCGGTAGGATTCCTGAATTTCCTCAGGCGCCAACGGCTCTGTGATCTCACTCGCTACGAAAACAATTGTGACCATGCGCGCCAAGTCCAGTTCGTCACCGTCTTCCAGCAGGCGCGAGCCTTTCAGCCGCACGCCATTGACCCAAGTGCCGTTCCTGCTCTCAAGGTCTTCAACTTGAAAGTGCCCATCAGCGGTTTGAGTCAGGCGCACGTGCTGCCGCGAGATTTTCGGATCGTTGAGGATGATATCGCAATCGGCCTCGCGCCCGATCACCAGCGGCGTCCGTTCGATCACCCAGCTCTGCCGTGCAAACTTACCACGTGTCGCTACCAGTTTCGGCGTCACATTCTCGCTCATGGTCGGTTCCATCTTGCGTTAGAACTGGTCCGCTTCAAGTGGCGGCGAATTCGATATATTCTTTGTGAACGCGCAACTCCTCGGTCATGCCAAGTATGGTCAACAACTCGCTGACCAGAGTGGCTTTGTATTCAGCATCGCGCATTGACCAGGTCTGACTCTTGATTTCAACGAACGTGCCGCCCACCTGAGGCAGGATCAGCTCGTCAATGTTCAGGTAGAACAGCACGCCCTTGTAGAGCAGATGCCAACGATGACGAATTTTGTGAACTTCATACTCAGCGTTGGCGCGGAAATACTCGCGGTAGAAGCGCAACGGGCGCGTGGCAGGCGCGATGAACTGGGAACGGCTCAGCAGCACTGCACGGTCGAACTCGCGCTCTTTGGCAGGCGAGGTATAGGTCAGGCGTGTGCGCACATGCGTCACTTCGCCTTCAGCGTTCAGGGCATCATCTTCGCGGTAGCGCACGCGCCCTTGCGTTTCATCGTGGAAGGTGAAGTAAGTATCGTACTGGCGATAGTAGCTCTTGCGCACCACTTGTACGCGCTCGTCGTTCAGCAGCGGCGCTACGAAGCTGTGCGCATCCACAGGCTGCGGCAAGTGCGCCTTGACTTGAATCTCAAAGCTCTCAGCGCGCTCAACGCCGCCAATGGCGATCAGCTTGTTGAGCAAGTTGCCTTCGCGCGCGATCAAGAACTGATCGATCTCATGGGCGAGCGCGTTAGCTTCTGCCAGAAGCGAGGCTTCATCAAGCGTGAGCAATTGCCTGTTGCGCATCAGCCATACGCCATTGACCATCACGTGCAGCACGTCAGTGCTCTTAGCAGCGTAGACTAGCTGACTATAGATGGCGTCTTCATCGCGCGAGAATTTCGGCGAGTTGTGCAGCGTCTGGATATCCACCACAGCGATATCAGCGCGCTTGCCGACTTCAAGGCTGCCTGTGATGGCATCCATGTGCATCGCTTGAGCGCCCATGCGCGTTGCCATCAGCAGGGCTTGCTTAGCAGGCACTACGGTCGGATCGAGCGTGGCGCCTTTGGCGAGGATGGCCGCTAGGCGCACTTCTTCGAACATATCCAAGTCGTTGTTGCTGGCAGGCCCATCTGTGCCAATGCCGACGTTCAAGCCGCGCTCTAGCATTTCATGAATTGGCGCGATGCCGCTGGCTAGTTTCAGGTTGCTGGTCGGGCAATGGGCCACGCCTGTGCGATGATTGAAGAGCGTTTGAATCTCGCCTGAGTCAACATGGACGCAATGAGCAGCCAGCGTTTTGGCGTTCAGCACGCCCAGCTTTTTGATGCGCGGCACCACAGGCATTTGGAATTCGCTGCGGCTATCCTCGACTTCTTGGCGCGTCTCGCTGACGTGGATGAGCAGCGGCACGTCAAATTCTCGGGCAAGGGCGGCGCAGGCGCTCAGGATTTCATCAGTGCATGTGTAAGGCGCGTGCGGCGCCACAGCAGGCACAATCAGCGGATGCCCTTTCCAAGCCTGAATGAATTGGCGCGTGTATTGCAGGCTATCTTCGTAGCTTGGCGCATCAGGCGCGGGAAATTTCAGCACGGTTTGGCCGCACACGGCGCGCATGCCCACTTCAGCCGTTGCGGCGGCGACATCAGCTTCGAAGTAATACATGTCGGCGAACATGGTCACGCCGCTGCGGATCATCTCGGCGCAGGCGATCTTCGTGCCCAGTTGGCAGAAATGCGGATTGACGAAAGAGTGTTCGGTTGGCATCATGTAGCCGATCAGCCAGACATCGAGGCGCAGATCGTCTGCCAAGCCGCGCAACAACGTCATCGGCACGTGGGTATGCGTGTTAACCAAGCCAGGCATGATCACCTGTCCATCGCACAGCACCAGATCGTCGGCCGTATAGCGCTCTGCGATAGCCTCAGCTGTGCCCACAGCCACGATGCTATCGCCTTTGATGGCAACCGCGCCATTCACAAAAACATCCATGGCAGCATTCATGGTCAAGACGATGCCGCCGCTCAAAATCTTGTCAACTCGCTCCATTTCACTCTTTCTCCCAAAAAGCGCGGGTAGGCAATGCGCCTTTGCCTAAGGAGTATACCGCATTTAGCAAGCCTGTGTGACGCGCCCTTGCTCTTGGCTCGCTTTTTGGCTACAATGTGGCCCAATCAGCTGAGCAGAGACGGGAAACGACTATGCCGAAGCGTAAGATCAATCACGAGACGCGCCGCAAGCTGGCACGCCCAAGCCGTGTTGGCAACAACGTCAGCTTCTCACAGAAAAAGACGAAGCGCCTGTTCCGCACCAACCTGCAATGGGCGACCATTGAAATTGATGGCAGGCCTGTGCGCGTGCGTCTAACGGCGCGCCAGATCAAAGCGCTCTGCAAGACCAAGTGAGCGCTGTGAGCGATTGCCCTGGCTGCTGAAGGCGAAACAGCGTTGTTTCGCCTTCAGTGTCTGAAAGCCCACAATGACGCCGCCTGCCAAGATCGTACATATCATCTCGCGCCTGAATATCGGCGGCATTTCGCCCTATGTGATTCCCATCACGGCGCTGCTGCGCCGCGCAGGCTATCAGAGCGCGCTGATCGCAGGCAGTTTGGGCAAGGGCGAAGGCGATATGAGCTACCTGGCCGAGCGCGTCGGCGTGCAGCCGCTGTACTTGCCGCAGCTAGGCCGCGAGATCGCGCCTTTGCGCGATCTGGCCACTGTTGCGCAGCTCTACCGCTTGTTGCGCCGCGAGCGGCCGCAGATCGTGCACACGCACACAGCCAAAGGCGGCTTTGTTGGCAGGCTGGCAGCAAAGTTGGCAGGCGTGCCGTTCATCTTCCATACCTATCACGGTCACGTCTTTCATAGCTACTTCAGCGCGGCGAAAACGCGCTTTTACATCGCTCTAGAGCGTTTCGGCGCTGCACTTTCGACTCGGATCATCGCCGTCAGCCCGAATTTACGGCGCGAGATCGCGGAAATTTATCGCATCGCGCCTATGGATAAGGTCGCCATTGTCGTGCCTGGTTACGATCTCTCGGAGCTGCGCGATTTAGCGCGCCCATCAGGCGATTTCCGGGCGCGCTTCGGCATTCCTGACCGCGCGCCGCTGGTCGGCACGGTTGGGCGCCTTGTGCCGATCAAACATCACGCGCTTTTCCTAGAAGCCATGGCGCGTGTGGCACAGCGCCTGCCTGAGGCGCGCTTTGCCATCATCGGCGATGGTGAGCTGCGCAGCGCACTGGAGCAGCAAGCCGAGTCGCTCAGCCTGGCTGAGTCGGTTATCTTCACGGGCTGGCAGAACGATCTAGCTGCGATCTACGGCGCGCTAGATTGCCTTGTGCTATGCTCCAAAAACGAAGGTTTGCCAAGCGCAGTCATCGAGGCTCTAGTGACAGGCGTGCCTGTCGTCGCGACAGCGGTTGGCGGCGTAGTGGATATGTTGGCAGAGGCGCGCGGCGCGCTTGTGCCGCCAAATGACGCGGTAGCTTTGGCAGAAGCGACGCTAGACGTTTTGCGCGACTTGCCTGCGGCACAAGCGCGCGCACAACGCTTGCGACAAGCGGCATTCGAGCTGTATCACATCTTGCCAAGCGCCGAGCGCCTGATCGCCTTCTATCGCGAGTTTCTGGACGCATGAACGCACGCATCGCGCTGAGCTTGTTTGTTGGCCTTTCAGCGCTGTATTTTGCCGTCTTCACAGGGCATCCTGTCAGCGGCGACGAGCGTTTGCTCTTCGATATGGCGCGCAGCTTGACCATTGACGGCACGTTTGAGCTGGCGCTGAGCGCCGACCAGCGCCCTGGCTTTGCAGTCGGGCCGCATGAGATCATGCCAAGCGCTGAGGTTGAGCCGCTGCAAGCATACCTGAGTGCGCCGCTGGTGCTTTTGGCGCGCACCTTGCCTGAGATCGGCGTGATGCACACGGTCTGGCTCTTCAACCTGCTGGTGACCGCGCTGACCGCTGTCTTGCTCTACGCTTATGGCATTCAGCTCGGCTACAGGCGCAAGGTCTCAGCGCTGACCGCTTTGATCTTCGGCATAGGCACAATCGCCTTTCCCTATGCGCAGCTGTATTTCCGTGAGCCGCTCTTGGGGCTGTGCGGCTTAGCGGTCGGCTATCTGACCGAGCGCTGGCTAGCAGCGCCGCGCCGTGTGGTATGGCTAATAGCAGCCTTTGGCGCTGTCTTGGCCGCTGTGCTGACCAAGCAGGCGGGCTTGTTTTTCGCCATAGTGCCGTTGTTGGGCGTAGCGAACGTCCTGCGGGCGCAGAGAAGCGCGTGGCGCATTGGCTTGATCAGCGCGCTTTTAGCACTGGGTATTGTGGCGTTGCGCTGGGAAAGCCTGGTAGGACGTTTTTTCACGCCTGAGCGGCTCGAGCGCGCCGCACACAATCTCTCTGAGGCATTGGCGGCTTACTTGGTCAGTCCGGGCTTCAGCCTGTGGGTCTTCTCGCCGATTTTGCTGGCGAGTTTGTTCGGCGCTGTACGCTTGTGGCACGCTAAGCGCTTCCGCTTGGCGATGCTGCCGCTCGTGGTGCTGTTAGGCTTTGCAATTGGTCATCCGCTGCTGCATGGCGACTATTGGTATGGCGGCTT
>RFIM01000142.1 GCA_003695215.1 Chloroflexota bacterium | reverse complement strand
TCGCAGTGCGATCACGCGCGCCATATTCAAGCCTTGGGCGCCTTCAGGCATGGCGCAGCCGATGATCACGTCGTCGATCAGGGCGGGATCGAGCTTGCCTTCGGTTTGGCGCATCAGCTCGCGGATCACAGCCGCTGCCAGCTCGTCCGAGCGCGCATTTTGAGTCGCGCCGCGCTTGGCCTTGCCCACAGCCGTGCGCGTCGCCGCCACAATCACTGCTTCACGTCGTTCAGTCATCTTGTAAAGACCTCGCTTAAAGTTTCTAGGCATTCAAACGCCAGTTTGATTATAAACGCAATAGAGCGATTTCTGCGAATAGTCGAAGGCTTGAAGCGCAGGCCGCTTTTCGGTACACTTTTGCGCATAAGCCTCAGGCATAGATAGGCGGACTTCGATGATCAGGCTTGGCGAGATGCAGATCGCCTTTTTGAATGACGGCACAACGCACGTGGACGCCGGTGGCGTCTTTGGTTTGGTGCCACGCGCTTTATTTAAGCACTTTGTGATGCCCGATGAAGAAAATCTGGTGCCAATGCCGATGACGTGCCTGTTGGTGCGCGCGCACGGCAAGATCGTGGTGATCGAGACGGGCTTGGGCGATAAGCTGGACGAAAAGGCGCGCGCCAATTGGCGCTTGCAAGTGCGCGAAGGCGAAGGCTTAGTCAGGAGCTTGGCGCGGCATGGCGTGAAGCCTGAAGAAGTCGATCTGGTCATCAACACGCACTTGCACGCCGATCATTGCGCCGGCAACACGACCTTCAAGCCCGATTTCAGCGGCGTGGTGCCGACCTTCCCAAACGCTGAGTATGTGGTGCAGCGCCGCGAATATGAAGATGCCATGCATCCAAACGAGCGCACCCGCGGCACTTACTACGCAGTCAATTTCCAGCCGCTGGTCGAGTCAGGGCAAATGCGCCTGCTAGACGGCGACACTGAGATCATCCGCGGCATTCACGGCATCATTGCACGTGGGCACACGCCCGCGATGATGGTCATCCGCCTTGAGAGCGCAGGCGAGCAGGCGCTCTTCGTCAGCGACCTGGCTTCCTATAGCATTCATTTCGAGCGCCTCGGCTGGATGACCGCCTATGATGTCGAGCCGCTCCAAACCCTCGAATCCAAGCGCTTTTGGCAGCGCTGGGCCTTGGAGACAGGCGCCTTGCTGATCTTTCCGCACGATCCGACCCTGATCGCAGGCCGCTACCGCATGGTCAATGGCAAGGCGCGCATCGTGCCTGAGATCACAGCCTACGACTGATTTTTCCGCTGCTGAGGAGACTTTCTAGCGTGCTTGAGCGAACTGAGCCGATCATCGTGGCTTTTCAAGGCGTGCCTGGCGCCTACTCTGAAGAAGCCTGCCGTCAGCATTTCGGCGAGGATGTGCAGACCCTGCCGTGCCACTCGTTCGAAGAGCTGTTCCGCGCCGTCGAGAGCCGACGTGCCACTTACGGCATGCAGCCCGTTGAGAATTCGCTGGCAGGCACGGTTGCCACGGCTTATGAGCTGCTGATGGAATACGATCTGCGCGTGCAAGCTGAGGTAATTCTGCATGTGCGGCACGCGCTTTTGGCGCCCAAAGGCACACAGCTGAGCGACATACGCTATGTGCGCTCGCATCCGCAGGCTTTGGCACAGTGTGAGCGCTACTTGAAGCGGCGCGGCTTCCAACCGATCTCGCACTTCGATACAGCCGGCAGCGCACGCGATCTGGCTGCCAACCCTGAGCCGCACACAGCCTGCATCGCTAGCGCGCTAGCAGGCAAGCGCTATGGCTTGGAACAGCTGGAATACGGCATTGAAGATGAGACCTTCAACTACACGCGCTTTTTCGTGATCGGCCTAGGCGATCCGCCGCCTGCCAAGCATAATAAGACCAGCGTCGTCTTCGCTGTGCGCGATAAGCCCGGCGCCTTGCACGAGTGCCTGGGCGCTTTTGCCACGCGCGGCGTCAATCTAACCAAGATTGAGTCGCGGCCGCGCCGCAACAAGCCTTGGCAATACTTTTTCTACACCGACTTTGAAGGTCACGTCTCAGAGCCGCACGTTGAGGCAGCGCTGATGGACTTGATGCGCCGCGCCGCGCTGCTCAAATTGCTTGGCTCGTATCCTGCGGCGCAGCAGCCTGTGCAGCAGCCTGCACAAGAAGAATGAGAGGCATTGCTATGACTGCGCTCAGCGTGCTGAAGTGCGTCACCTGCGGACACGAACACGCCATTGATGATCCCGTCTACGTCTGCAGCCGTTGTGGCGGCTTGCTAGACGTCGTCCACGACCTTGAGCGCTTGCGCCCGCAGCTGAGCCGCGAGCTGTTCGATGCGCGCCTGTGCGCAGTCGAGCCGCCTTACAACAGCGGCGTGTGGCGTTTCAAGGAATTGGTCTTCCCTTCAGCAGCCGATGACCAGATCGTGACACGCGGCGAGGGTAACACCACGCTCTACCGCGCGCCTACCAAGCTTGCTGCCTGGGTTGGCAGCCGCGCGCTCTCGCTCAAGCACGAAGGCGAGAATCCAACGGGCTCTTTCAAAGATCGCGGCATGACAGGCGGCGTGACACACGCCAAGCTGGTCGGCGCGAGCAGCGCGCTGTGCGCTTCTACAGGCAACACTTCCGCCTCGATGTCTTCCTACTGCGCCCTAGCCGGCTTGCGCGCGTTGGTCTTCTTCCCATACGGCAACATCGCCGCGGGCAAGTTGGCGCAGTCGGTGGCTTACGGCGCCTTGAATGTGCAGGTGCGCGGCGATTTTGACGCCTGCCTGGAGCTCGTGCGCAAGGCGAGCCGCCAGCTAGGCATCTATCTGCTCAACTCGGTCAACCCGTTCCGCCTGGAAGGCCAGAAGACTATCGCCTTCGAGCTGCTGCAGCAAAGGCGTTGGCGCGTGCCTGATTGGATTGCCTTGCCAGGCGGCAATTTAGGCAACACCTCGGCCTTTGGCAAAGGCCTGAGCGAATTGCAGGCGCTGGGCTTGATCGACCGCCTGCCGCGCATCGCCGTGATCCAAGCCGAAGGCGCCGCGCCGTTCTACCAAAGCTATTGTGAAGGCTTCGCCACGCGCCACCAGGTCAAGGCGCAGACTCTCGCGACGGCGATCAAAATCGGCAATCCTGCTAGTTATTTCAAGGCGCGCCGCACCATTGAGTTGACTGACGGCGTGGTCGAAGCGGTCAGCGATCAGGAAATCCTGGATGCCAAAGCTATGGTAGATGCAGCAGGCATTGGCTGTGAGCCTGCCTCAGCGGCGAGCGTGGCAGGCGTGCGCAAGCTAATTGCCAAGGGCGTCATCGGCGCTGATGAGGACGTGGTGGCGGTGCTGACAGGTCATGTGTTGAAAGACCCTGAGATCATCATGGGCTATCATCAAGGCGCGCTCGATAGCGTTC
>RFIM01000141.1 GCA_003695215.1 Chloroflexota bacterium | reverse complement strand
GAACGCTCACGCGGCAAGCGCAAGAGTTTCCTGAGCGAGCTGTTCGATATCTTCGATTGACTGAGTCAGCTGCGCTTGTTGCGCACCTGCTCAAGCGCAGCACCTACATCGCTTTGAGCCAGTTGCTCTGCCAATGCCACATCTTCGCCAAGCACGCGCCGCAGAAGCGTCGCCTGTTCGCTGCTGAGGATGATCTGCCACTCGCGCAGGCCGCGTTTTTCGCCCTGCAGCGCCGCAAGCGCCTCGCGAGCACTTGTCTGGTCATCTGTAAAGACATAAGCGCAGGCAAGCCATAAGTAAGCCATCAGCCTGTGCCGACTGTCAGGAATCTTGGCGCTGAGCGCACGCTTCAAATAGGCAATCGATTCATCCCACTTGCCCATGCGATTGGCGATCATGCCCAGATTGTAAGCGGCTACCCAGTGGTTTGGCTCCAGGGCATGTGCCTTCAAGCCGTATTCGAAAGCGCGCTCAAAATTGCCCTCTTGCAAGTAGATTTCAGCAAGGCCGTTGTAACCAACGCCTGAATTGGGCGTCAAGGCGATCACTTTCTCGTAATCGGCGCGCGCCTTGCGCAAGTTGCCCGCTAAACGGTAGAGCTCGGCGCGGAAGCGACGATGATCGGCTTGATCGGGCTCCGCTTTGATCAGGTCGCTGATGATGGCGATCGCCTCATCGTATTCGCTCTTGCGCATGTGCTTGATGGCGCGCTGATACTCGCGCCGCACAGCAGCACGCCCTGAAATCAGCGCAATGGCGATCCAGCCAGCAGCAACCACAGCCAGCGCTGTGAACCATTGTGGCACGAACAAACCAAGGAGCAAGGCGCCGAGCGCAGGTACGATCAGGATCAGGATTTGGCGGCGCTCTTGCCTATCGAAGCGCGTGATCACAGCGGCCGCCGCGCCGACTAAGAACAGCGCAGCTAGCGCTGTCTGCACGGTCGGGATCCACGGCTCAGGCGGCTGGATCGCGTTCAGCATCAAGCTGAGCAAGCCTGTGATCGCCAACAAGCCGAAGATGAAGCGCGCACGCCCGACGCCAAGCCAGGCGATGAAGCGTCCGAACATGCTAGAGTTTCAGCCAGAACTGATCGGCGATTTTGCGCGCGCCCAACGCGCGCCAAAACGCCTGTGCCACAGGATGATGGTAAGGCACGCGCACTTGCAACTCTGTGATGCCTTGCTCAGCGAACCAAGCCCGCAGCGCCGTTAACAAGGCGCTGCTCATTCGCCCGCTCTTGGCGTGATGGTCAATTGCTAGATCCCGCACTAGGCCATAGCGCTCAGGCAGGAAGGCAGGCGCATTGGCGACACACTCGCCAATGATGTAGGCGATGACGGTCTGTTGCTCATTGACTGCCACAAAGTGCGCCATGTTGGGCAGGCTGAGGCACTGTTCGGTTGCAGCACGCCACACAGCGATGGCGTTCGGCGCAAGGCGCACACAAGGGTCAGCTTTGGCGAGCGCCTCAGCGGCTTCGTACCAGATCGCCGCCATGCGCTCAACATCTGCCTGGAGCGCAGGGCGCACGCTGAAGTCCACGGTCGTAGATATCACAAAGATGCCTTTCCTAGCAACTTTCCTTAAGCATAGCGCTTCTTGCCTGAACAGACAAGCCGCCGCAGGCCGATTCCGTGCTAAAATTGCCCAAGAACACACGCTTCTCATCAAAGGAAATGCCGCATGAGCGTCTGTTGGGTCTGTGATAAGTCTGCGCAAGCCTCGTGCCGCTTCTGCGGGCGATTTGTCTGTCGCGATCACGCTTCAAAGCTGCCGTTCTTCATGGCTGTTTATGTCGGCGCCAACCAGACGCCCAAAGCGCTCATTGTGGCCGATGCGATCTGGTGTGGCGTTTGCCGCCCGCAGCCTGAGCCGATTGAGATGCCCGAGATTTACTGAGCGCATTCAGCAAATCTTCAGCAAATCTTCGCAATTTCTGAAGAAGTCCTTGCTAGCATCAACGGCATGCACACGTGTGAAAGGAAAGGACGACCGCAGATGACAGAGCATGATGACAAGCCGATTGGGCGCGTCTTGAGCCGCCGCGAAGTGCTAGCGCTCTTGGGCAGCGCAGGCGTAGCCTTGCTTGGCAGCGCTTTCGCCTTCGGCAACCGCGATCTCGTCGGCGCTATGCAAGCCACGCCAACAGCGCAGCCTTCAGCCACGCCCGACTCAACACCGACGTGCATTGCGCGCCCACAGTTGACCGAAGGCCCGTACTTTGTGGAGAACATGCCCGAGCGCTATGACATCCGCGCCGATTCGCGCACAGGTGCGCTCAGCGAAGGCACGCCGCTGTTCCTGCGCTTCGTTGTGGCCACTGTGAGCGCCGCTGCCTGCCTGCCCTTGGCAGGCGCCCGCGTGGATGTCTGGCATTGCGACGCACGCGGCGTCTATTCAGGCGTGCGCGATGCCCGCTTCGATACGCGCGGTCAGGATTTCTTGCGCGGCTATCAGCTCACTGATCGCTATGGCATCGCCGACTTTCTGACTGTCTATCCAGGCTGGTATTCAGGGCGCGCTGTGCACATCCATTTCAAAATCCGCACGCAGCCGCAAGCGGCACGCGGCCATGAGTTCACTTCGCAGCTCTTCTTCGACGAAGCCGTCAACGCAGCTGTATACCAGAACAAGCCCTATGCTGCCAGAGGCTTGGCAAACGTGCCGAACGCACACGACGGCATCTATCGGAATGGCGGCGCGCAACTGACGCTCAAGCCGAGCTTGCAAGCTGATGGCAGCTATGTCGCTGTCTTCAACATCGGCCTGGATATCCGCTGAGCCTCACAGCTGCCAGAAGAGCTTCAAGCCGATCAGCAGCATGATGAAGGTCAAGATCGTCAAGCCGCTGCCGAGCTTGAAGAAATCGCTGAAGCGATAGTCAGCTGGCGGTACGACCAACATATTGACGGGATGCGCTAGCGGCGTCAGGTATGCTGTTGAGCAAGCCATAGCGGCTGCGATGGCGATAGCGTGAACGTTCACGCCAAATTGGATCGCAGCGCTGATGGCGATCGGCACAGCCACTAACGGCGTGACCTGACCGCCCATCAGGTGCGTCAGCACGACCGTCAGCCAGAAGACGCCGCTTGCCAAGCCGAGGGCGCCGAGCGGCTGCACAGCTCTGACAATCGTTTGGCCTAGTTCAGCTGCGATGCCTGTCTGTGTTAGCGCCACGCCGACCGAATACATGCCCGCCACCAAAAAGATCGTCCGCCATTCCACTAGCCGATAGGCTTCCTCAGCCGTCGCTAAGCCGCTCAGCAGCACGACAAGCGCGCCGCCAAGCATCGCCAAATAGGTCGGCAAGCCGAGCACAGCCGCGCCGACTGCGCCGCTCAGGATCAAAATGCTCAGCACAGCTGCTCTAGGCGAGGCCACTGCAGGCGGATTGAGCGTGGCAGGCTGCCACAAAGAAGTGCGCTCGGGCAACAGGCGCGGCGCTAACAGGATGATGTAGAGGATGCCTGCTATGGCGATCAAGCCGCCGACAGGCGTGAAATCCAGCACGCCAAGCGGCACTTGCGGCGGATTGGCCGCCATCAGCAAGCCGCTGGTGATGATGTTCGCCGTTGTGAAGTATGTGGCGCTGCCGCCTAAAAGCGTGCCGAACGAGAGCGGCATCAAGAGCTTAGATGGCGCGATTTTAGCTTGCCGCGCCGTCTGCAGGGCGCTGGGCAGTAGGAGCGCGCCGGCAGCGACTGTGTTGAGAATCAGCGAGAGGGCCGCTGCAGCGATTGTGTAGAGCGCGATCAAGCGCGTTGTAGACTGGCCGCCTAGCCTCAAAAGGCGCTCAGCGAGCCAGCGCGCCACGCCATATTTCTCTAGCGTGCCTGTCAGGATGAACAAGCTGATCAGCGTGATGATGATCGGCTGGCCAAAGCCGCTGATCGCGCCAACAGCCTGAGAGGCCTCGCCATGCGCATCGAAGATCGGCAAGCCGAAAAGCGCTTGCCCGCTGCCCAGCACAAAGGCCACGATCAGCGCAGCGTAGTCGGCGCGCAGGCGATTCAGGGCCGTCAAGCTGAGCGGCACGCCAATGGCCAGGATGACGTACAGTTGTGAGATAGTCATGGCGAAGCGGCATTTGTTGCAGAAACAAGGCGGCTTGTTGAAGCCGCCTGTGCTGGGAAGACCTTGCCGATCAGGCTACGGCATCCAGCTTTGGATCGGCCTTGGCGCTTTCATCGCGTTTTGATGGCTCAACCGCGGGCTTGAGCTGCGGCTCATGTTGCCAAGCGATAGGCTGATTATTCTCGCCAAACAATTTTGGCCGCCCACTGCCTTCGATCGCCTCGCGATCTACCACGACGCGGCGCACAGCCTTGTTACTTGGCACTTCAAACATGACGTCGGTCAGCGCGCTCTCCATGATCGAGCGCAAGCCGCGCGCGCCCGTCTCACGGCGCATGGCAATCTCAGCCGCTGCGCGCAAAGCATCTTCTGTGAAAACCAGCTCAACCTTGTCGAGCGCGAGCAAGCTCTGATACTGCTTAGTGATCGCGTTCTTCGGCTCAGTCAGAATGCGCATCAGGTCAGCCAGCTCAAGCGGCTCAACGTTGACGACCACAGGCAAGCGGCCAATCAGCTCCGGAATCAGGCCGTAGGCCATCAAGTCTTCAGGTTGCACTTGGCGCAATAGCTCGCCTTTGGAGAGCTGCTTGCGCGTATGGCCGCCAAAGCCGATGTTTGCATCCGTGCCGACACGCTTGGCGATCAGGCGATCAATGCCTTCGAAAGTGCCGCCACAGATGAACAAGATGTTGCGCGTATCCAGCTGGATGAACTCTTGGTGCGGATGCTTGCGTCCGCCTTGTGGCGGCACGTTGGCGACCGTGCCTTCGATGATCTTCAAGAGCGCTTGCTGCACGCCTTCGCCGCTGACATCGCGCGTGATGGATGGATTGTCACCGCTTTTACGGCCGATCTTATCGATCTCATCGATGTAAATGATGCCGCGCGAAGCGCGCCCAAGATCGAAATCAGCAGCTTGGATCAAGCGCAGTAGGATGTTCTCCACGTCTTCGCCGACGTAACCTGCCTCTGTGAGCGCGGTCGCATCAGCAATGCAGAATGGCACGTCCAGCATGCGCGCCAAAGTCTGCGCCATCAGCGTCTTGCCAACGCCTGTCGGGCCGATCAGCAAGATGTTGCTCTTATCCAGCTCAACGTCCTCAACCACGCTATCCGTGTTGACGCGCTTGTAGTGATTGTAGACGGCAACGCTCAGAACGCGCTTGGCGCGCTCTTGCCCGATCACGTATTGATCCAAGTGCGCCACGATCTCCTTAGGCGTGGGCACACGTGTGAGCTTGTAATCGCCGCTATGCTTGGGCAAGCTGCTATCTTCGCTCAGAATCTCGCGGCACAGCTCGACACATTCATCGCAGATGTACACACCTTCTGGTCCCGCGATCAGGCGGTTAACTTCATCATGAGCGCGGCGGCAAAACGAGCAGCGCTGGGTTCCTGAGGGCGCTATGGGCGTCATGAGATACTCCAATACAAGTTTTGGAGCGAGATCGGAGGCCCGATCTCACTCGGATGTGCTTTAATTACCGTTTGAGCGTGTTGGGCACATGCGTCGGCTGTAAGACGGCATCAACCAAGCCATACTCAACCGCTTTTTGCGCGTCCAGGAAGAAGTCGCGGTCGGCGTCGCGTTCGATCACCTCGCGCGGCTGCCCTGTACACTCAGCCAAGATGTTGTAGAGCTTTTCCTTCTGGCGGATCAGCTCATTGGCTTGGATCATCACGTCAGTGGCTTGGCCGCCAACGCCGCCGTGTACAAGCGGCTGATGCAGGTGAATCGTGGCGTTGGGCAGGGCATAGCGCTTGCCCTTGGCGCCTGCGGTCAGCAGCACAGTGCCAAAGCTAGCCGTCAAGCCGATAGCCGTTGTGGAGACAGGCGCTTGGATCAGTTGCATGGCGTCATAAATGGCGAAGCCAGCGTACACGCTGCCACCAGGGCTGTTGATGTACATGCGGATTTCGCGCTCTGGGTCTTCGTAGTTCAAGTAGAGCAGCTGCGCCACAACCAAGTTCGCCACTTGATCGGTGATCGGCGTGCCGACGAACACAATCCGATCCTTGAGCAAGAGGGAGTAGATATCGTAGATGCGCTCGCCGCGCCCAGTGTTCTCTACAACAGTTGGGATGATCAAATCGAGCGGATAGGTCATAGTCATGCGTCTCTGCCTTTCAGCACCTTCCACTTTACCACATCTTGAGCATATCAACAGCCGCTCAAGGCGACCACAAGAAATTCGCAAGCGTTCTAGGCGCTTGCCTCAGGCTTGTCAGTGCTCTCTGAAACTTCAGAAGCCGCGGCGCCTTGGCTGCCCAGCAAAATTTGCTGCTCGGCCACAGGCATGCTCAGATCAACAGCTGCCAGCTCAGGCGCCTCACCGCGCCCAATAGCAATCAGACGTTCCTTCAAGCGATCCAACACCAGGCGCAAGCCGACATTGCGCCGATTTGCCTCTGAGCGGAACATGCGGCGGAAGGTTTCAGCCTGTTTGGCATCTACGCCGCCAATTGAGTCAAGCATCTCATCAATGTGCGCATCCAGCTCATCCGCGCTGACGCTGATGCGCTCAGCACGGATGAGTGCTTGCATGACCAAGTTGCGCTTCAGGCGATTGATCGCTGTCTCACGGTACTCAGCGCGCAGAGCGGCCTTATCCTTGCCTTGGACTTGCATCAGCGTGCTCAGCGATAGGCCGCGCTGACGCAGATTGTCTTCCAGCTCTTTCAGCACGTCATCGAGGTAGTCTTCGACCATTGCCTCAGGGTAGCGTATGCTCGCGCCTTCTACAATCTTCTCGAGGATGAGATCGGCGTAGAGCTCATCAACCTTTTGCTTGGCCTCTGATTCGAGGTTGCTGCGCAGGCGCGCCTGCAGATCGGCTAACGTCTGAAGGCTGTTGTTGCTGGCGCGTTTAGCAAAAGCATCATCGAGTTCAGGCAATTGGCGCGCCTTGATCTGCTTGACTGTGAAGGTGACGTCGAAGGTATGCCCTGCCAAGTGCGCATCCTTGTAATCTTCAGGGTAGGCAAGCGTGACAGTGCGCGTCTCGCCGACTACCACGCCGAGCGCCTTCTCAGTGAAGCTCGGCATGAACTCGTGCTTCGGATTCGTGCTGAGCAGGATACGGAAGTCGGTCTCTTTGATAAACGTCTCGGGCTCGGAGGCAGCTTCTTGCTCAGGTGCGGCTTCGGCAGCAGCGTCCACCTGCTTTTCAGCCTGCGGATGCGCGGCCTTGCCGAGTATATCCACTGTGATCACGTCACCTAACTCAGCAGGGCGCTCTACTTGGATCTCTTCGGCGTGGCGCTCGCGCAGCTCCTCAAGCAGCTCTTGCACCTGCTCCTCGGTGATGACGGGCAAGATGTACTCGTGGCGCACTTGGCGGTAATTGCCCAAGTCTACTTCGGGCGCTTTGGGCACACTGAAGACGAGCTGAAGCGTCGGTTCAGTCTTGATGTCCTCAAGGCTGCCTGTGGTATAAGGCTCAAGGGCAGCGGCCTTGAGAGATTCGCGATAGAGCTCATTGCCGAGGTCTTCTAGCGCCTCATCCATGACGGCTTGTTGACCGACATAATTAACCACAACAGCGTAAGGCGCTTTGCCCTTGCGGAAGCCGGGAATGTTCACTTTGGCGGCGATGCGCTTGGCCGCGCGCTGCATAGCAGCGTTGAGGCGATCCTGTGGCACCTCTACGGTCAAGCGTGCAGTGTGATTATCTAGGTGTTCAACCTGCATTCAGACACTTACCTTGTACAAGCGAGGATGGTCGTTAGCGCTTTGCAGCCGACGATGCGGCTGAGAGCGGCTGCGATGGGGACGGAGAGACTCGAACTCTCACGGGTAAACCACATGATCCTAAGTCATGCGCGTCTGCCAGTTCCGCCACGTCCCCGTTTTGTTGATTCGCATTATACCGCAAGCATAGCGCGCCTGACAATGCCAAACTCAGCGCAGGGCGCCGAGCGGCGCTACTGTGCGCAAACGCGTTTGCCTGGCTATAGCTCCAAGCGCAGCAAGTAGAGACCGCTGCCGCTGCTGAGCATGATGCGCTGACCATCAGGCAAAAAGGCGCAATTCGTCACAGCCCGATTTATGAAGAGGCTGTGCAGGCAGCGCTCATCATACCAGTGCCACAAGCGCACGTTGCCATCTTGCGCACCTGAGAGCAACCATTCGCCATTCGGCGAGAACGCTATCGCCTGGACGTTGGCCGTATGCCCACTTAGAGCGACGATCGGTCTGTGCGACCTGACATCCCACACAGTGATGTTTTTATCACAGCCGCCTGTGGCCAAGTAGCGCCCGTCAGGGCTGAAAGTGCAGGTCAAGATCGAATCGTGGTCGTCGCCTTGGTCTAGCGCCACAGGATCGCTACCATCTTGAAAGCGCCAAAGCCGCACTGTGCCATTTGAGCCGACGATAGCAATGTGGCGTCCATCAGGGCTGATCGCACAGCAATTGAGTTGACCGCGGCCAATGGAGCGAGAACCTAACTCACGCGCATTGGGAAAGTCCCAGAGTCTTACAACTCCACCATCAGAGACGCTGGCAAACCACTCGCCATCAGGGCTGATGGCGCAGCGCAAAATTGCTCCCTCGTGCACCCTTTTGGTGCGAAAATCTCTACCGGTTGCCAGGCTCCAAAGACGCAGATTCTGATCGCGCCCGCCGCTGAGCGCCCATGCGCCATTCGGGCTGATGGCACAGCACAGGATGTCATCTTGATGTGCGCCTTGAATGATGCGCTTGATTTGCCCACTGGCTACGTCCCATAGCACAAGCCGATTGCCGCTATCGCTGAGGATTAGGCGCCCATCAGCGCTGAGCGCGCCGTGCCACATCGGCAGGCTGCGCGGATGCGCCTCAAGCCTTTGTAGCAACAGCTGCACATCCCAGACTCGGGCCTCTCGGTCTTCAGAAGCGCTCACAAGGTACTTGCCGTCAGGCGAGAAGGCAAGGCTGCGCACAGCGCGCAAGTGATCGTGCAAGGTCAGGTGAGGCGTCTCTTGAGTGCGCCATTGCCACAAGTACAGCTTGCCATCTGCGCCGCCTGAAGCCAGCCAGTTGCCACCTGGGCTGAAGGCCACGGCATGGACTTCGCTCGTATGCCCTTGCAGGGAGCGCGCTGGCTCTTGGTCAAAGGCGTCTACAATCATCACTGAGTGATTCTCGCTGCCCACGGCGATAAAGTGGTCATCTGGGCTGAAAGCAACGGCGCACAGATGGCGCATCGGAAGCTCTTGCTGACTGATCACCTCAAAGGTATCAGTACGCCGTATCCGCAAACTGCCATCAACGTGTGCTGAGCAGAATAGACTGCCATCAGCGTTGTAAGCGACCGCTCTTGGCGCCTGTGAAGGAGGCATTGTTGCGCAGTGTAGCTCTTGCCCAGTGTGCGCGTTCCACAAGCGGATGGTGTTGTCATCGCTGACGGCAAGCACGCGCTGATTATCAGGATGAAAGTTAACTGAGAAGATCGGATCGTTTTGCCCGAAGCGTCGCACACACACGCCGCGCTCGATATCCCATAGCGACATGCGTTGCCTGCCGCCGCTGATCAGCCATTTGCCATTGCGGCTGATATCGCAGCTGTATTGGCTTTGCCCTGAAGTGGGCATATTAAGGCGCAGCGCACCTGTGTGCACATCCCACAGACGCACCGACGCGTCCTCTGAGGCCGTGGCTACAAAGCGCCCATCAGCGCTGAAAGCACAATCTGAGACAGCATCAGTGTGCCCGCGCAGCACGCGCATCAGAGCAGGATGAGCTGTGGGCAAGCTGTGCCAACGGGTTATACGCGGCTCAGGCAGGCTGCGCTCATAGCTTTCAGTCAGCGCTCTCAGTTCCAACGAGTTGCCAAGCCATAGCGCTAGCGTCGCCTCAATCTCGTCATCGGTTTGTGTGGCGCTCAAGATATGGCTAATACGCGCATACTCACGGCGCAGCGCAGCCAGCTGTTTATCATGAGGCGCATAT
>RFIM01000140.1 GCA_003695215.1 Chloroflexota bacterium | reverse complement strand
CTGGCGCTGAAAACTTCCTCAAGCACGCTTTGCGAAGCCACAACGCGCTCAGATGGCACTTTGCTCTGCGCTGCTGCCTGCTCCAAGATGCGGTCGCGCAATGCACGCGCGCGGCGCACCATCTCAAAGCGATGAACTGTGCCGCCTGTGCCTGTGATTACCAGCGTTTTGTAGCCAAGCAGGCGTCCAAACAGACTCTCGGCAATTTCGCAGGCTTCAAACTTGCTCAGCGAGATTTCGGTGACGCGCCGTATCAGCCAGCCGCGCTTGCTGACAATGCGCAGCGTCGTGACGCTGATCTCATCCGTCAGCCAGCGGATGAAGCCGCCGAGCGTGCTCAGCGCGCCAATCAGGATGATCACAATGCCGATAAAAGCGATGTAGGAAGCCGTTTGCGTTGTCAGGCCGACTACCTGCCTGCCTTGCTCTACAAGAAATGGTATAGCCGCCTGGAAAAGTGCAAGCAGCAAAGCGGTCAGCAGCAATGGATACAGCCATAGCCACCAGTGCGTGCCCGTTTTGTAAACGACGCGCTCGCCCGCGATCAGATTGCGCTCGATGTAGCCCATAGTTGCTATTTGCCTACCTGTAGTTCTGCACAAATAAGCATAGCAGTTATAGAATGAATGTGGTAGAAATTGCTACAATGCGCGAAAGCATAGCTGTGCCAATCGCCAAGGCGAGGAATGCACGTAGCTTTGAAAGTGCTGCCAGCAGTGGCGTTGCCGCGAATACGCGAAAGCGCCCCAAATGCTCAGAAATCGCAGGCATCAAAACCGACAAGACCGACGCACACGCGCTTGCATCTATTGTATTGTCAGGCGGCGCCCTTTGCGCTATACTAGGCCTCAGCGCGGGAGTGGCGGAATGGTATACGCATCAGTCTTAAAAACTGAGGAGGCAACTCATACGGGTTCGACTCCCGTCTCCCGCACAGCTGACCGCCTTCGCAGATTGCACCCGAGCTGTTCATGAACGATGCCCTGCAGCCCGCCAATTCGATTCTGGAGCGCGAAATCCGCCAACAGCCTGAGGTCATCGCGCGCCTGATTGCCCAGCCGCAATTTGCGCAGGTTGCGGCGGCCTTGCGCGCCGCTGATCCGCGCTATATTGTGCTTGCGGCGCGCGGCTCCTCAGATAACGCAGCTCGTTATGCGCAGTACCTGTTCGGCATCCATCTCGGCTTGCCCGTGGCGCTAGCCGCGCCTTCGATCAGCACGCTCTACCAAAGTCCGCCGCGCTATCGCAACGCTGCCGTGATCGGCGTCTCGCAGTCAGGGCAAGCCACTGATGTGCTGCAAGTGCTGCGCGATGCCGCCGCGCAAGGCGCCCTGACTATTGCCATAACTAATGCGCCCGATTCGCCCATGGCGCAACAAGCTGACTATCACCTGGCGCTGCATGCAGGCCTCGAGCGCAGCATCGCCGCCACCAAAACCTACACTGCCCAGCTGGCCGCCTTCGCCCTGCTGACAGCGCACCTGGCCGAGAACAGCGGCCTGTTTGATGACCTGCGCCGATTGCCGACGTTCATTGCGCATGCGCTGGAGATCGCGCCCGTCTTGGCTGCGCGCGCAGAGCGCTTCCGCTTCATGTCTCATTGTGTGGTGCTTGGGCGCGGCTACAACTATGCAACTGCTTTCGAGATCGCGCTCAAGATCAAGGAACTGACCTACGTGATCGCTGAGCCTTACAGCAGCGCCGATTTTCGGCACGGCCCGAAGGCGATGATCGAGGAAGATTTCCCCGTCATCGCTATCATGCCCGATGGCGCCGCCCTGCCCGACATGTTGGCCCTAGTGCGCGATCTGCGCGAGCGCCGCGCCGACTTGACCGTCATCAGCGCCAACCGCACAGCCCTTGAAGCCGCGCACTTACCTGTGCCTATGCCACAAGGCGTCCCTGAGTGGCTCTCGCCGATTGTGGCAGTGGTGGCAGGGCAACTTTTGGCGCTGCACATCGCCGCCGTCAAGGGCAATGCGCTGGATGCGCCACGCAGCCTGACAAAAATCACCCAGACGCGCTAAAATCGCTGCCAGTTTATAACCGATTGCACACTCACAGTGACGGAGCGCCGAAGTATGCCTGTGATCATGGGTCAGTATGAGATAGAGGCCTTGGCCAAGCGGCTTGCCAAGATGCGCTTCAACCGCGCCAAGTGGTACATCCGCAATCTCGATCCCAAGTGCCGCCTGGATATTTTCCGCGTGGCAGTTGGCAATGAGTGGCACACGCGCTTCACCTTGCCGACTCTCAACCTGCGCATCACCCTTGTGGAGAAGCACGAGACGCAAGGCGAGCATAAGCGCGGCCTTAAGGCGCGCTTTCGCTACGTCGAGGCGCGCGTCGAGCCGATCCCGGAGGCGTTGAGGCCGAAGCCGCGCGAAGAAGAGTTCCTGCTGACCTGAGAAGCCGTGTTGCGCATTGGCGTGGATATGATCGAGGTCGAGCGTGTGCAGCGCGCCTTGGCACGGCACGGCGAGCGCTTCTACGCCCGCTTTTTCACCGCCCGAGAGCGCCAAATTTGCGCTGAGCAGCCACAACGCCTTGCGGCGCGCTTTGCGGCAAAGGAAGCCGCTGCCAAAGCGCTTGGCACAGGTATCGGCGTTGTGCGCTGGCTCGACCTAGAGATCGACTGCGATGAGCGCGGCCGTCCGATCCTGAAATTGCACGGCGCTGCCGCCGATCTGGCCCGTCAGCTGCAGCTCCACGCCTGGGAAGTCAGCCTGAGCCACACAGCCACACATGCCATTGCGTTTGTCGTCGCGCTCGGCTAGCTGACGCGCAAGACTTCGCCGCGCACGAAGGCGCCGTCTTCATAGAACAGGCGCACGCCTTCGCATTGGCTGAGCTCGCGGCCCCAAGCGCTCAGGTCAGCTTGCGGCAAAGCGCCGACCGCGCCTAGCTCGATGATCGCGCCGTGCGAAATGACCAAAACTGCCTCGCCTTCGCGCACGCGCGCCACTAGTTGGCGCAGCAGGGCCGCTTGCGCAGCGGCATATTCTGCCACCGCTTCATCGCGCCTGACGAGCGCCATATAGTCGGCGAAAGTCATCTCATCGCTCAATGCACGCGCAACGGTCTCAGGCAGATGTGCCAGCTGTTCGTTCTGCTCATGCACAGCGTAGCCCATGGCGATAGCTGTCTCATAAGCGCGCGGCAAAGTGCTAGTGACAACCAGGGCAAAGTTGCCCATACGCTCGCCAACGCGCCGCGCCAAAGTGACGCCCGCTTGGTTCAGGTGCGGCGATGGCTTGCTGCGAAGGCTATGACGGCGATGCTCGAGAATGCGCATGGCAGATTCATCCTTCTGAGAGCTAGCTGAGAGCATATTCTAGCGCCATAGACGTCCTATATACCATTTTAAGCGCAAGGCGGCTAAAATTGGCTTATGAGGGTGTGGAGAGCCTGAGATGACTTGGAGAGCTGATCTAATCGTCGTCGGTGGCGGCTTGGCAGGCTGCGAGGCGGCTTGGCAGGCTGCGGAACGCGGCTTGCGCGTCGCGCTCTACGAGATGCGCCCGCAGCGCAGCACGCCCGCTCATCGCACTGCCCAGCTGGCAGAGCTGGTCTGCAGCAACTCGCTCGGCTCCAATCTGCCCGACCGCGCGCAGGGCTTGCTGAAGAACGAATTGCGCCTCTTGCAGGCTTTGCTGCTGCGCTGCGCCGATCAAGCGGCTGTGCCTGCAGGCGGTGCTTTAGCCGTGGATCGACACGTATTCGCTGAGGCAGTCAGCGCGGCCATACAGGCACATCCGCGCATTCGCCTGATTCGCGAGGAAGTGCAGCGCGTGCCTGAGCAGCCGTGCGTGATCGCCTCTGGGCCGCTCACCTCAGAGGCGCTCTCAGCCGATATCGGGCGCTTGATCGGCGGCGATTCGCTCTACTTTTATGATGCCATCTCGCCGATTGTGGATGCCAGCAGCATCGACATGTCTATCGCGTTCCGCGCTAGCCGCTATGGGCGCGGCGAAGACGAAGCAGGCGATTACATCAACTGTCCGCTCAACCGCGAAGAATACGAGGCCTTTGTAGACGCGCTGCTGAGCGCCGAGACCTATCCACTGCACGCTTTCGAGCGCGAAGACCCGCGCTTCTTCGAGATGTGCCTGCCAATTGAGCAGCTGGCCAAGCGCGGGCGCGAGGCGCTAGCTTTCGGGCCGCTGCGCCCGATAGGCTTGCGCGATCCGCGCACGGGCAAGCGGCCTTACGCTGTGGTGCAGCTGCGCCAGGATAACATCGTCGGCACGCTCTACAACATGGTCGGCTTTCAGACCAATTTGAAGTGGGGCGAGCAAGAGCGCGTCTTCCGCATGATTCCTGGGCTAGGCGAGGCCGAATTCTTGCGGCACGGCCAGATGCATCGCAACACGTACATCAACGCGCCGCGCTTGCTCTTGCCGACGCTGCAATTTCGTGAGCGCGCCGATCTGTTCTTCGCAGGGCAGATCACAGGTGTGGAAGGCTATGTGGGCAACATCGGCACGGGCTGGTTGGCAGGTGTGAACGCAGCGCGCCTGCTCAAAGGCGAGCCGCTGCTCACCTTACCGCAGACGACTATGCTTGGCGCGCTGTGCTGGTATGTCACGCACGCTGAGCCGAGCAAATTCGAGCCGATGAAGGCCAATTATGGCCTTTTGCCGCCGCTAGAAAAGCCGCTGCGCAGCAAGCGCGAGCGGGCCGCTGCTTACAGCGAGCGCGCCTTGCGCGATCTCGCAGCCTATATGGCCCAGGCGCATGTCGTTGCCACTAGCGCCTGATGATGGGCAGTGGCGCTACAGCGCACTCAACGTCAGCTCGCCAGCACTTGATGAAGGTGAGGCATAAACCATGCCTAACGATGATGCGCCACTCATCCTAGTCGTGGACGACAGCCCGCAAATGCGCACTTTGCTGTGCCGCTCGCTGCACCGCGAAGGCTTCCGCACAGCTGAGGCTGCTAATGGCAAGCAAGCGCTGCAGAAAGCTTGCGAATTAGTGCCCAGCTTGGTGCTGATGGACATACAGATGCCGGTGATGGACGGTTTTGAGGCCATCAGTCAGCTGCGCGCCTCAACGCTGACGGCACACGTTCCGATCATCGTGGTGACGGCTGCGGCGCGCGACGCGCACGATCTCGAGCGCGGCCTGAGCCTGGGCGCCGACGATTACATCGTCAAGCCCTACAACTTGCGTGAGCTGATCGCCCGCATACGCGGCAAGCTCAAAGTGAGCCGTCCGGAAGAGACGCTGAACCGCTGCAATGAGCAACTGCAAATCTTAGCGCGCATTAGCGCCCAGCTGGTGCGCGCCCTGAGCCTCAATGAACTCTCGGATTACCTGCTGGAAGCGCTCTGCCAGCACCTGAGAGCTGATGGCGCCATCTTGATGCTCTTGGATTCTCAAAAGCAGCCAAGCTATTGGCGCGTGTTCGGCAAGCCTTTGCATCATATCATGCATCTTGTGACCACTTGGCTGCCAGTTTATATCACCCATGGCGAGCCCGTCACCTTAGCGGACACGCGCCTGCTGCCACTTGAGATGCGCGATGCGTTCGAGGCAGATGCGATCCGTTCGGGCATCGCTGTGCCATTGCGCTTCCAGGAGCATGTCACAGGCGCTTTGGCGCTTGCTAGTCAGCAGGCATGTCGGTTCTCAGATGACGATCTGAAGCTGCTTGAGACGGTCGCTTCGCAGGCGGCGCTAGCGATTCACAATGCGCAGCTGTACGGTGAATTGCAAGATCACGCCAAGAATCTAGAGGCGACCGTACGGGCGCGCACGGAAGAGCTCACCAGAGCGCAGCAGCAGCTGATGCGCGCTGATAGGCTGGCGGCGCTTGGCACATTGGCTGCAGGCATCGCCCATGAGATCAACAATCCGCTGCAGCCGCTGCTCACCAACCTTGAGCTGATGCTCGAAGACCTTGAGCAAGGGCGACCAGCTGATCGCGAGCTGATCGAGTCCGCTGTGCGTGACGTCCAGCGCATCAAGCGCATTGTCAGCGGCCTGCTCGATTTCGCACGGCCTGCGCGCTCGACTTTGACTGTGCTTCAGATCAGCACTGTTGTGCATGAAGTCTTAGCGCTAGCGCACAAGCAGCTAGAGCAAGCGCGCATCCAGACTCGGCTGTGCCTTGAGGCACAGCGCTATGTGAGAGGCGATGCTGATCAGCTCAAGCAAGTTGTGCTGAATCTGGTCATCAATGCGATGGAAGCCATGCCCAATGGCGGCGAGCTGCGCCTGGAGACAGCTGAGCAGCGCCGCGAAGGCACGCCTTGGCTCAGGCTGAGCGTGGTCGATACGGGCGTCGGCATTCCGCCTGAGAACATCGACCAGATCTTCGATCCTTTCTACACGACCAAGCCGCATGGCACAGGCCTGGGCTTGGCGATCAGTCACGCCATCATTGCGGCGCATGGCGGGCAAATTTATGCTGAGAGCAAGCCAGGCCAGACGACGTTCACAGTCTATTTGCCTGTGGTTGAGGGAGAGTGATCGCGGTCCAAGAAGGCTGCGACGATCTCAGCCACAGCCCGATTGCCTTGCGCATTCAAATGGATGTCATCGCTGAAGAAGAGCTGTTGACCTTGCAAGGCGCGCGCGGTCAGCTCAGGCGTCAGGTCCAGGCAAGTGAGCTGGGCCTCGGCGCAAAATGCCAGCAGGCGCAAGCGCGGCTCTGCGAGCTGCTCTAGGTAGGCTGTGCCGAGATACGGCTCGGTCAGGTGACGGTAGACTTCTTCCTTGGTCGGCATCAAGAGCACTATAAAGCGCCCGCCATTTGCCTCGACGAGTGTGCGCGTGCGCAAGATGGCCGCGCGTGAGAGCTGCTCGCCTTCGCGGTTGCGCGCTTGGCGCATATCGAAGGCTTCGGCCAGATAGGGTCGACCGAAGGCGATATCCACTTGAGCTGTGCTGACGCGATAGGGATCGATGAAGCGGCGCATCTGCGGATCGTCGGCGCGCATGAGGGCGTCTAGCAAGGCGAACACGGCTGAATATTGGCGCAACCAGGCGCTCAGCGGCGCTTCGGCAGGTGCAGGCGCCGTGGCTTCAGGCGGAGTTTGCGCTGTGCCATTCAGGAGCGCCAAGCCATAGTCATCATTGTAATCATTGCCGAAGAACTGCCACAGAACCAAGCGCGGTTGCTTCAAGCCGAGCGCAGGATTAGCTACAAAGCTATAGTAGCGCCGTGCGTGGCTCTCTGAGCCTGTGACAGGCTGACCTAAGTTGGCAATAGGCGTGCCCAGCCGCGCCGAGAGCAAATTCACCCAGCAGGCTTCCTCGGCCGTGAAGCAAAAGGTGTGCGAGTCGCCGAGCGCCACAGCCTGCACTGCGCCATCTTCAGGCGGCGGCGTCCGAAAGCCAACATGGCCGTTCCACCAAGCATAGGTGCTGACGCGAAAGCGCACGCTCAGGCTGCCGACTTGCTCGACGTCGCGCGCTTCGGGCGCCACAACCATCTGGAAGGTTGCATCTTCATGCCAAAGCGGCAGCGGCGCCAAACGCGCTTCGGTGAATGGCGTTTGATGCACAAAGCGCAAGGCGATCTGTAAGGCGCTGGGCAAGGCGCCGTAGAAGGCGCGGATGGCGATCTCCAGCAGCAGCAGCGTGATTGCAATGCTTGTGAGCAGAATCGCCAAACGGCTGAGCAGCTTCACCAAGGGCCCTCGCTCAATCAATCAAGCCCATTTTGGCGCAGGAAGGCTGCGATAGCTTCGGCCAGGAGGCGATTGCCTGCTGCATTGAAGTGCTTATCATCAGGATAGATCAAAGCTTGCGCATAGGCGCCTTGGCGCAGCGCCTCATAAGCGTCAAAGCAAATGAGCTGAGCTTCAGCGCAGAAGGCACGCATTTCAGCGCGCGCAGCTTCCAGGCGCGCTAAACCTGCGCTTGGATTGCCTGAGGCATGCTGCTCGAATATCTCGCGGTAGATCTCCTCAGCGGTCGGCAAGATGATCAGCACGAAGGTGCCGCCCTGCTGCTGCACGGCCGCTTGAGTCTCGCGGATGGCCGCCATGCCGAGCGCGCGCCCTTCAGCGTAAGCTGATTCATCCCAGCCCTTCAACCATTCAGAGGCGATATTGAGTGTGATACCGCGCTCAGTCACGATTTGCACATCGGTCGTCTGCGGCGTTGGATCAGAGCGATTCAAACGCTCGATCGTGCGCAGCAACAACGCATAGACAGCTGAGTTCTCGTCGAGCCATGCGCTCAGGCCTGCTTTCGGGCGCTCTAGGGCGTTCGCGTCGCGATAGTCCTCAAAATGATCGTTGAGCAGAAATTGCCATAGCACTAGCTTCGGCTGATGTGCCTGCGCAAAATCGCTGTAGACTCGCGCGTGGCTCAGGCTGCCTGTGCCAGGCACGCCCAAGTTAGCAATGGGCAGCCCTAAAGTTTGCCCAAGCAGCGTGACCCAACAGGCTTCCAGCGGCGTCCAACAGAACGTCATTGAGTCGCCCAGCGCCACAGCCGCCACTTGGCCGTCTATCGGCGGCGTGCGGAAGGCCATGCCCGCCTCCGACCAGGCGTGTGTGGTCAGCTGGAACTGCACGCTGCCCGAGAGCTTCACGGGCAGATCGCGCACAGGCTTGACGCGCCTGCCATAGCGCTCATCCTTGGTCAGCCAGGCGGCGAATGGATCGTAAGCTGAAGCAGGCGTGTTGGGCAAGTCTACAAGGCGCGTCTCAGTGAAAGGCGTCAGGCGCACGTGCCGAATGGCGTAAGGCAAGTTGCCTGGCAGGGCGCTGTAGAGCAGGCGCAGCGCGACTTCTAGGGCCAGAATGGTCAGCAAAGCCACGATCAACACGATCAGGGATCGGCTGAGAAGTTGGCGGGCGATCTTTGAGGCAGCTGACATAGCGTAGCGGCTCATGGACTATGCTCTCAGGCGCTAGTTGAGCCTTGAAGACTCGCCTGAGGTTCTGTATTATTGTAGGCAGCCAATCGCATTTGTCAATGTGGCGCCTCTGAGCGCTGTCTCAAGAGCGCGGCCGCTTTCGGAAGGCACCCATGAAAGTTATTCTAACCGAGTACGTCTACAAACATGGCGTGGCAGGCGATGTCGTCGAAGTGGCGGATGGTTTTGCCCGCAACTGGCTGATTCCGCGCAAGATGGCAGTGCCTGCTACGAAAGAGAACCTTGCTAAGCTGGAAGCGCTACGCCAGCAGGCTGAGCTGCATCGCAGCCAGATCAATGAGCGCGTGCGCGAAGCTGCTGCCAAGATCGACGGCCTGGAGATCGTCTTTGGGATGAAGGCAGGCAGCAACAACAAGCTCTACGGCTCGATCACCAGCCAAATGATCAAGGACGCGATCCTGAAACAAACGGGCGTGGATATCAATCGGCGCCGCATCAGCGAGCGCCCAATCCGCGAGCTAGGGCGCTACGAGGTGCCTGTGCGCATGGGCGATATCTCGCCTGTGGTGCATGTGATCGTGGTGCGCGAGGAAGAGCTGCCCGCTTTCCTGGCCGCGCGCGAGGCTGAACGCGCTGCGCAAGCTGCTGCCGCACAGGCTGAACAGTGAGCGACTTTGGCGAACACTGCCGAGCTGCAAGCCCTGGGCAGTGAGTTGCGCGCCGCACGTGAGCAACGCGACCTGAGCCTGCCCGAAGTTGAGCGTGCCATCAAAATCCGCGTGAAGTTCCTGGAGGCGCTGGAGCAAGGCAACGCGGCTGCCTTGCCTTCGCCTGTGCAGGCCCGCGGATTTTTGCGCAGCTATGCGCGCTTTTTGCAGCTGGATGGCGATGACTATGTGGCCCGCTGGGAAGAAGCGCTCAGTGGCAGTCGTCGCCGCGTGCGCCGCGCGCCACAGCCTATCAGCAATCCGCGCCACAGCTCACAAGGTATGCCTATCTACGGCCCTGCTCTTGAGCAGGCGCCCAGGCGCCGCACCTTCGCGGGCCTCTTACTGTTGCTATTATTGCTGGGCATTCTGAGCGCTGCAACCATCATTGGCGCAGGCTTGGCGCTCTCAAGCCAGCAGCGCAGCACAGCGCTCAGCGTCATCCTAAGCCCTGTGCCAACTGAGCTGCCCGCCGAACCAACGCTGACGCCAACGCCCTTCGTGCCGCCCAGCCCGACGCCGCTGCCCAATCCAAACCTGGTGGCCGCTGATTCCGAGAACGCCATTCAAATCGCTATCACAGCGCGCACCTGGCTGCGCGTGACTGTCGACGATGCTATCCTCTATGAAGGCATGCCTGCACCACAGACCGTGCTGCAATATCGTGGCAAGCGTATCGGCTTGCGCGCTGGCAATGCCATGGGCGTGCGCGTCGTCCTGAATGGCGTGGATTTGGGCATCCTCGGCGCGCGCGGTCAGATCGTCGAGCGCATCTTTCCGTAGCCTGTCAGGCCTTGACTACGATCAGGTCGGTTTGTGGCGCACTCAGCCACTCCACGCCCTTCTCAGTCACCAGCACATCTTCCTCAAGGCTGACCAGGCCATAGCGCGGCACATGCACGCCTAGCTCCAGCGTGAAGCAATTGCCCGCTTCCACGACGCCGTAGGGCGTGTTGCCATAGCGTTCCCAGCGCGGCCCGAGCAGCGTCGCGCCGTCATGGACTGTCCGCCCAATGCCATGACCAACAGCGTGCTGATATTCTGAATAGCCGCGCTCGATGATAGTGCGGCGGGCTGCCTCGTCTACCATCCAGCCCTGCACGCCCGGCTTGAGCGCTGCTGCAGCCGCCTCAATGGCAGCGCGCACTGAATCAAAGGCATGGCGCACAGGCGCAGGAATTTCAGCCTCGCCTTGTGGCTGAATATACCAGACACGCTGCATATCCGAGATGTACTCGTTCAACACTACGCCCAGATCGATCCGCACTAGCTCGCCTGCCTTGACGGCATACTGATCCGATGGCGAGACGTGCCCCACAGGCGACTCCGGGCCGCAAGTGACCGTCGGGCAGTGGTCGGCGTCCCAAGATGGCACTACGCCATGGCGACGCATTTCAGCATGGATGAAATCGGCGATCTGGCGTTCCGTCATGCCGACTTTGAGCGTAGCCGTCACGGCATCGATGATCTGCTCGGTCAGTTGCACAGCGGCGCGGATGCGCGCCACCTCGGTCGCTGTTTTGCGCCCGCGCAACGGATTGAGAATGCCTTCAGCCGAGATCAGCCGATAAGGCTTGCCTTGCAAGTAGCGCTGCAGCGTCAGGAACATGCCATGCGAAAGGCCGTCAGCCGCGGTATCGCTCTCAGAGTAATTCAGGGCGATTTGGCGCGGCGCCAGACGCTCTAGCGTGCTCAGCAGCGCAGGCTGAATGCTCTGATCGTAGCCGATGACCTGATCCCAGCAGCCCATGCGCTTGAAATTCTCAACTTCATAGCGCCCGACGATCGCGACGCGCTCGCCATGCTTGGTGACGATCAGCGCCGTGTGCCAGGTCACGTTGCTGTTGGCGATCAGGCGCAAGGCAGGATCGGCGTTGTGTTCGGTCTCGCGCACGAAGGTCATCCAGCAGTCCACGTCCTGCTCGCGCAGAATTTGGACAGCTTGTGCCAGTTTCTCCTGTTGAATGGTCGCCTCAGGCATGGGAAAAGCTCCGTTGTGGAAGTGGGACCTGCGAATGCGCGAATTATAGCACGTTTCTCACAGCCGAGCTGCCTGCCGCGCCGTTGGAAAAATTATTGAAAAAATGATATGATCAAATCGGCTGAAGTGCGTATTGTTAAGGGACAACTTATGCAGCAGACACGCCAACATATCTTGGAAATTCTGCGTGAGCGCGGCGAGGCAACTGTGGATGAGCTGGTCAAGGCCCTGCACACGCGCATACGGCATCACATCACAAGCGTCACTGTGCGCCATCACTTGGATATCCTGCGCAGCGAGGATTTGGTGAGCGAGCCTAAAGTACGGCGCAGTGGCGCGCCTGGCAGGCCGCAATACGTCTATTCTCTGACCGAGAAAGCGCGCAGGCAGTTTCCCAACAACTACCATCATCTGATCGACCATTTGTTTCAGCAGCTGAAGGCGCGCCTGACGGCTTCAGAAGTGAACGTGATCCTTGAAGGCGTGGCCGATCAGATGGCTGCTGAGGCCGAATTGCCGCCTCTGGACGAAATTCCGATGTCGGCGCGCCTGGATCACATCGTGAATTACTTGAACGCGCACGGCTACGAAGCCAGCTGGGAAAGCGCGCCTGAAGGCTACATCCTGCGCACGTGCAACTGCCCTTATCACCATCTGACGGATGAGCACGGCGAGTTGTGCGGCATGGACATGCGCTTGATCAGCGCTTTGCTTGGCGTGGTGCCGCGCAATCTGGGCAGAATCGCTGAGGCAGACGAGAGCTGCGCCTATCTTATCCCAGCTCCACAGCAGAGCCTACACAGCTAGCGCAGCTTGCGCTACAATTGCCGCCATGCGCGTTTTGATCGCCTCAGGCATTTTTCACCCTGACTCAGGCGGCCCAGCTACCTATCTGTACAGCTTGTTGCCTGCCTTGCAAGAGCGCGGCTATCAGTTCCACGTGCTGGCTTACGGCGATGCGCCCTGTGATGGCTATGGCTACCCTGTGGAGCGCATCTCCTTCAAGCAGAGCGCGCCACAGCGTTGGCTGCGCTATGCGCGCCGCTATGCCGAGCTGGCTGCGCAAAGCGACCTGATCTACGTGAACACGCTCGGCTTGCCGCGCCCGAAGGTCAACAAGCCGCTCGTCTTGAAGATCGTCGGCGATTACGCTTGGGAGCGCGCCCTTCAGCGTGGTTGGATCGCGCCTGACACTGACCTAGACGCTTTCCAGAAGCGCCGCGATCTGCCGCATGTGGCTTGGTTCAAGGCGCGGCGCGCACGCGAGGCGCGCGCTGCCGATAAGATCATTGTGCCGAGCGTGCATCTGCGCCGCTTGGTGAGCGGCTGGCGCGTGCCACCAGAGCGCATCCAACTGATCTACAACGCGCCTGAGCCGACGCTGCGCGCGCCGAGCCTTTCGCAAGCTGAGGCGCGCCAAAAGCTCGGCTGGCAGCTTGACGGGCGCTATCTGCTGAGTGTCGGTCGGCTGATCGCGCTCAAAGGCGTGCAGCACCTGATCCAAGCGCTAGCAGCTGTGCCGTCAGTCAGGCTGATAGTGGCAGGTGATGGCGAATTTTTGCCGCATTTGCGCAGACGCGCTGAGGAATGCGGCGTCGCGGCGCGCGTGCAGTTTTTGGGCAAGGTGCCGCACGCGCAGATGTCATTGCTCATGCGCGCCGCAGATTACGTGGCGATCTATTCCAGCACTGAAGGCCTCTCGCACACGCTGCTAGAGGCGCTGCAGGTCGGCACGCCTGTGATCGCTAGCGCGCGCGGCGGCAATCCTGAGGTTGTGCAGCACGGCGTCAATGGGCTGCTTGTGCCGCATCCTGACTTGCCTGCGCTGCAGGCGGCGCTGCAACATGCCTTCAGCGGCGGTGTGCGCGATGCCTTGGCCGCCAACAGCGCGCTTGGCATGGAGCGCTTCTCATGGCAGACTCTGGTCGAGCAGACTGATGCTGCCCTACGCACCGTGCTGGAGAGACCTTGATGTTCGCTCAATCCACAGAATGGCAGCCTGAGCGCCGCGCCCAGAAGAACATAGGGATTCTAATGCACGTCTTGATGATAGGCACGGATACCACACTGCTGACAGGCACGATCGATAATACCTTGGCGCGGCACGAAGATTACGCCCTGCGCGCTGATGGTCAGATCAGCATCGTTTTGTGCAATCGCAGGCAGCCTGAGCGCCCGTTGAGGCCTTATCGCTCCGAGCGGCTGTTCATTCAACCGACCGAATCGCGCGGCTATGCTGATTACATTCCAGCGGGCGTGCGCCTGGGCATGGCGCGCCATGCTGAGCAGCCCATCGATCTGATCACGGCGCAAGATCCGTTCCTGACGGCGCTGATCGGCTTGCGCTTGCGCGCCAAGACGGGCCGTCCGCTGATCGTCCAGGACTTCTCCTGCTTTGTGAGCAGCCCGTATTTTGTGCGCGAGCGGCCGCGCAATCGCCTGTTGTGGCTGATGGCACGCTATAGCCTGCCGCGCGCCGATGCCGTGCGCGTGGTTAACAAGCGTGAGCGGCTGGCCTGCTTGCGGCTGGGCGTGAAGCCCGAGCGCATCTGCGTGGCGCCGACGGTCACCTACATTCAGCCGTTCGCTGCGCCGCCCGATCCTGAGCGCGTAGCGGCATGGCGTCAGCAGCTGGATTTGCCTGAAGGCACGCCCGTGGTGCTTTGGGTCGGGCGTCCGACGCCTGTTAAGAATTTACCGCTGCTGCTACAGGCGTTCAAGCGCGTCCACAAGGCTGTGCCGCAAGCGCGCCTGGTCATCGGCGGCGATATGAGCGGCACGAACATCGTCGGCCAAGCGGCTGCTTATGGCTTGGGCGAGGTGACGCGTTTTCCAGGCGCGGTGAAGTATGAGGATTTGCCGCCGCTGTATCACCTTGCCAGCGTCTATGCGCTCTCAAGCAACTATGAAGGCTTAGGGCGTGTGCTTTTGGAGGCAGCCGCGGCGCGCGTGCCGTTGGTTAGCACGGCCAACGAAGGCGCATCGGACATCATTGCGCACGGCATCACAGGCCACTTGACGCCGATTGGCGATCCTGATAAGTTGGCTGAGGCGATCTTAGCAGTGCTGCAACATCCTGTGCGTGCGCGCCAAATGGCAGAGCGCGCTCACGAATATGTGATGAACCACTTTGCGCCTGAGAAGCTAACTGAGCGTTGGGTGAAGATGTGGCAGCGCGTCGGGCAGAGGCTGACGCCATGCGAATAGGCATGGTCACGCAGCAAGCTGATCCGTCCGATTCAGTGCTGGGCTTCACAGTGGCGTGGATTGAAGCGTTAGCAGCGCGCCTTGAGTCGCTCAGCTTGATCACGCTCACAGCGGCGCGTTGTGCCCTGCCGAGTAATGTGCAAGCCGATCATATGGCAAAAGGCAGCGGCAAAGTGCGCATGGCGCTGCGCTACTGGTCAATTTTGCAGCGCATCTTGCCGCAGGTGGACGTGCTGTTTTGCCATATGGTGCCGCGCTATGCATGGTTAGCAGCGCCGTTAGCGCGCTGGCACAACGTGCCGATTGTCTTGTGGTACGTCCATCGGCACCTTGGCATAGAGCTGCGCGCGGCGCTGGCCGTCTCGCGTGCCATTGCCACAGCCGATTTGAGCAGCTTCCCGTTGCGCAGCCCGAAGGTGCGCCCGCTCGGTCATGGCATTGACACATCGCGCTTCAAGCCCGATCCGCGCCTGCCGCTCGACGCGCCGCCGCTGATCGTCCAAGTGGGCAGGCTGAGCCCGATCAAGCACCAAGCGACGCTGATCCGCGCTTCAGCAAAGCTCACTCTGCCGCATCAAATCGCGCTGATCGGCGGCGTACCTGGCAATCACGATGCCGCCTACGCTCAACAGCTGCGCCAACTGGCTGTGGATCTCGGCATCGCCGAGCGCGTCCGCTTCACAGGCGCTTTGTCACCAGCTGAAGTGCTGAGCTGGTATCAGCGCGCCACAATAGCGGTGAATCTGAGCCCGAAAGGCTTATTTGACAAGGCAGCGCTTGAATCCATGTTGTGCGGCGTACCGACTGTGGTCAGCAATGCGGCGTTCGACAGGCTATTGGCCGAGCGCGCTCAGCAGTTGCGCATCGGCGCGCCTGATGACGTCGACGGCCTGGCACAGCGCCTTGAAGCACTCTTGCGCGCCGAGCCCGCTGAGCGGCAGGCGCTTGGCGCAGCGCTACGCGCAGGCGCCTCATCTGCGCATAGCCTAGATGGCTTGGCAGATCGCCTGGTCGCGCTCTTTGAGGAAGTCTCGCCTTGAGGCTCTTCTACCTGGCTAATGTGCGCCTGCCAACTGAGAAAGCGCACGGTCTGCAGATTGTGCAGAATTGCGCCGCCTTTGCTGAGCAAGGTGCGCAAGTGACGCTCTACGTGGCGCGCCGCTTCAACACACCTGAGCTACGCAAGGTGCAAGATATCCATGAGCACTACGGCGTGCCGCACAACTTCGCCATCAAGCGCGTGCCATGCCTAGATTTGCTGCCGCTCGGTCGGGCTGAGCGCCTGCTATTCGCTATTCAAACGCTCAGCTACACGCTAGCATTGTTAGCGCTCATGTGCCTCAGGCGCGCAGAGCTGTACTACAGCCGCGATGCGCTGACGCTTTTGGCGCTGAGCGCGCTCAAGCCGCGCCGCGCGTTAGTCTATGAGGCGCACACGCTTGCCCAGTCGCGCTTGGGCCGCTGGCTGCAAGGCCTATGCCTGCGGCGAGTCGGCTTAGTGGTAGCGACCACAGGCTACTTGGCGGCGCGTCTGCAGGAGCGCGGTGCGAGCCGTGTGATGGTAGCGCATGATGGTTTCCGCGCCGAGCGCTTCGCCAACTTGCCCGATCAGAAAGCGGCACGGCAGAGGCTGAGCTTGCCCACTGACGCCTTCGTCGTCGGCTATGTTGGCAGGCTGCACACAGTGGGCATGTCCAAAGGCGTGGACGTGCTGATCGACGCTATTGCGGCGAGCGCACGCCCGATCAGCTTGTGCTTAGTTGGCGGGCCTGATGAGATGGCTGAGCAGCTGCAGGCGCGTTGGCGCGCGCATGGCTTATCAGAAGCGCGCTTCCTGGCCGTTGGCCAAGTGAAGCCATCAGAAGTGCCGCTATACCTAGCCGCATTCGATGTCTGTGCCTTGCCCTTGCCCTTCACTGAG
>RFIM01000017.1 GCA_003695215.1 Chloroflexota bacterium | reverse complement strand
GCACGCTATTTTGGGCATTCTCAGCCTGACAGAAGCGAGCGGCTATGACCTGAAGACTCAGATGTTCGATCGGACGGTTGCGCACTTTTGGCAAGCCGATCAGGCCCAAATCTACCGCACGCTGGAGAAACTCGCCGAGCAGGGCTGGGTCGAGAGCCGCCTTGAGATTCAGATAGAACGTCCCAATCGCAAGGTCTATCGCATCACCGAGGCAGGCCGCGCCGAGCTGAGGCGCTGGCTGAGCCAGCCGCAAGCCTTGCCCATTCACCGCGAGCCGTTCTTGATCCAACTCTTCTTCGGCGCTATGCTGCCCAATCAAACGCTCATCGACCTGGCTCGGCATCAACTGGAGCTGCACGAACAAAAATTGGCCGAATACGAGCGCATCCCGCTGCCTGCCCTAGAGACTCAGCCCGACCGACCGCACGCGCTCATGCGCCTGACCCTCGAGCTGGGCATCGCTAGCGAGCGGCTCTACATCGATTGGCTCAAGCAGGTGATCAGCTGCTTAGAAAATCTGCCTGAGAGCTGAAGCGCTGCTATACTCAACCGACGCTTTGGCGTAACGCTCAAAAACCAAGGGTGTTTATAGGTTATGACTGTTCCGAACGCTGAGGAGTGGGCGAGTCAGGACGACGCAGCGCTAGTGGCGCAGGCGCGCACGAACCCAGAGGCTTTTGGCGCCCTTTATGAACGCTACGTGCAGAAGGTCTACAGCTATATCTACTACCGCACGGGCAATCATGAAGATGCCGAAGACCTGACGGCGCGCGTCTTCCAGCGGGCTATGGCGCACATCAAGGGCTATGTAGAGCGCGGCGTGCCCTTTCAGGCGTGGCTTTATCGCATCGCACACAATTTAGTGGCCAATTGGCACCGCGACCGCAGCCGCCATAAAGTGATACCGCTGGACGAATTTGTGGCGCTGCGCCTGCGCAGCGAGACGCCTGAAGTCAATGCCGAATCGCAAGAGGAGATCGCGCGCCTGCTGGAAGCAGTGCGTGCCTTGCCCGAAGAGCGCCAACAGCTGCTGATCCTCAAGTTTGTGGATCGGCTCTCCAATCAGGAGATCGGCGCGATCATGGATCGCAGCGAAGGCGCCATTAAATCGCTCTACCATCGCACTCTATTGGCGCTGCGCGAGAGGCTCGGCGGCGTGGAAGAGCAGTCACAGGCTGCAGCGGGGAAAGCGCGCAAGGAAAAGCGCCGTTACAAGGAGTGAGACACAGGTGAAGTCGTTTCTGCATGATGAACAGCCCGAAGCGCTCAACAGCGCTCTGGAAAATTGGTTGGCTGCTCACGCCGACGCCTTGATTCGTGGTGAGCCTTTTACAGCCTCAGCCGAAGGGCTCTCTGAAGCTGAGCGCGCTGAGGCACACAGCCTGATGTTCCTGGCCGACCGTCTGCGCGAAGGTTTGACGCCTGTGACGCCCGATCCTGCTTTTGTGGCGCGCCTGCGCAGTGAGCTGCTGGCTCAGGCGCCCAGCCAACCTGCCCTGCTTGCGCAGTGGCACAAGCTGCCCAAAGGCTACAAGCTAGCAGCGCGCATCGGCGGCTTGACGCTGACAGCAGGCTTGGCGCTACTGGCAGGCAGCCGCCTCTTAGAGCTGCTCCTGCGCGCTCAGCGCCGCCAACACAGCCATGACGCCGATCTCTCGCTCACGGCAGTCAGCTGAATCTCAAATCTCACGCAGAGGAATGCTGTATGCCTGAACGTTACGCAAAAATTACTGGCTGGGGAAAGTACGTCCCTGAGCGCGTGTTGACCAACGCCGACCTTGAGAAGATGGTCGATACCTCCGATGAATGGATTACCACGCGCACAGGCATTAAAGAACGCCGTATCCGTGGCGAGAACGAGCAGGCCTCGGATTTCTCGGTCAAAGCGGCGCTGCCCGCCCTGGAGATGGCAGGCCTCAGCGCCAAGGATATCGACCTGATCATCGTCGCTTGCTCGTCGCCCGACTATCTGGTGCCAGGCGTGGCGACTATCGTGCAGCACAAGCTCGGTGCCCAATGCGGCGCCTTCCAGCTGGCCTCAGGCTGCTCAGGCTGGGTCTACGCGCTCGTGACCGCTAGCCAATTCATTCAAGCGGGCACGCTGGAGAACATCTTGGTGATCGGCACCGACTTGGTCTCCTACGGCGTGGATTACACCGATCGCAGCACGTGCGTGCTGTTCGGCGATGCCTCAGCCGCTGTGGTCTTGCAGCCCAGCGAAGAGCCCGCCGGCGTGATCACCTATGAGCTTGGCTCTGATGGCAGCGGCGCCGAGCTTCTCTACGTGCCTGGCGCAGGCTCAGTCATGCCGATCAGCAAATATGGCGAGCGCCTGGTGAGCGAACGGCTTGGCTACCTGAAGATGAACGGCCCTGAAGTCTTCAAATTCGCCACGCGCACGCTGGCCAGCTCGATGAAGCGCGTGATGGATAAAGCAGGCTTGTTGCCCGACGATATCGCGCTCTTCATTCCGCATCAAGCCAACTTGCGCATCATCGAGACTGCAGCGCGCATGATGCGTCAGCCGCTCGATAAATTCATGATCAATCTGCACAAATATGGCAACACCTCGGCCGCTTCTGTGCCTTTGGCACTGGTCGAGGCGCTTGAGGAAGGCAGATGCAAAGCGGGCGATAAGGTCGTCATGTGCGCCTTTGGCGCAGGCCTGACTTGGGCGAGCGCAGTCGTGCTTTTGGGCAGCGGCGAGGTCAGTTTGGCGCATTCGTGGCTCTCGCTAGGGCGCTTGGCCAGGCGCACGGTCGGCAGGGCGCGCGATGCCGTGCAAGGCCTTTTGCTGAACATGCAACTGCGCCGCTACGAGGCAAAGCGCAAGGCGAAGGCGCGCTAAGCCGCGCGATCGCGCAGCCGCAGGAAAGTCTCGATCACCAAGAGGGCCAGGATCAAGAAGCCCGCGCTCGCCAAAGTCAGGGCGCGGGTCATTTGCAGCCACGCCAAAGTGACTGCCAGCAGCCCGAACCACATGCCTTGCCGCAGGATCACGCCGCCGCTAGGCGGATTGAGGCGGCTGAAGCGCCGATGCAAGTAGCCGATGAAGGGCAAGGTGCTGCCCGTCACAGCGATGTAGAGCAGGATGAAAAACAGCCAGCGCGGGAAGGCCAACGGCGGCGCGCTCTCCACAAGGCGGGCCAACAGCCACCAGCCGCTCACAGCCAGCAGCACGCCCGCAGCCATCACGCCGTTCTGATCGGCGCGCAAGCGCTTGCGCACCAGCGCACGTTGCTGCGCTGCTGTCAGCGCTGCGCCTGGCGGATGTCGCTGTGCTGAACGTGGTGCTTGTGCCGATTGGCTCATGGTCATACGTTCACACGGCGGCGCGCCTCGATCACGTTTGGCAGCATCTCGATCTTGGCCAAAACGCGCGAAAGTTGCTCCAGATTCTCTAGCTCGATCGTCAGGAAGATTGAAGCGACGCTGTTGCGCGTCTGGACGCGCAGCTCGGAGATATTGATGTTCTCGTTGGCCGTGACCGCGCCGATATCGCGCAGCAGTCCCTCGCGATCGTAGGCCGTGATCACAATCGGCACTGGATAAGCGCGCTCAACGGCGCTGCCCCACGTCACGTTGATGAACCGCTCAGGCTCTGAGCTGTTGATCACGTTCGGGCAATCGGCGCGATGCACAGTCACGCCCTTGCCGCGCGTGATGTAGCCCACGATCGGATCGCCGCGCACAGGATTACAACAGCGCCCAAGCGTGATCAGCATGCCTGTATCGCCCATGATATCGATGCCGTCAGAAGCGTTCACAGGGCGTTGTGGCGCCTCAGTATTGGGCGCGAGCGTCTCAGCGGCAGCCTCGCGTTGTGCCTTGCGGTCGGCTTCTAGAACTTTAGTGGCGATGTTCGGCGCGCTGATATCGCCATAGCCAACGGCCGCGAAGAAATCGTCTACTTTGGCGAAGCCGAAAAGCGCCGCCACTTCCTCGCGCGGTTTGCTGGCTAAGCCGAGCCGCGCCAGCTCGCGATCGACCACGTTACGCCCGAGTGCGATGTTGTTCTCGCGCCCGACGCGCTTGAACCAAGCCTTAATCTTGTTGCGCGCCCGCGATGTCTGCACATAGCCCAAGCTCGGATTCAGCCAATCTAGGCTTGGGCCCGCGCGCTTGCTGCTGGTGATGATCTCGACCCGATCGCCTGATTTCAAACGGTAATCCAGGCTGACTTGCACGCCATTGACGCGCGCGCCGCGGCAGCGATGCCCGATATCAGTGTGGATGTGATAGGCGAAGTCGATCGGCGTGGCGCCGCTGGGCAGGTCGATCACATCGCCTTTGGGCGTGAAGACGTACACGCGATTCTGGAAGACGTCAGAGCGCATGACGCTGACGAATTCCTGCGCGTCAGCAGCGTTGACGCCTTCAGCCGCTGATTCGATCAAGTGCCGCAGATAGCGCAAATGCTCCTCGAAGGCCTTGTCATGCGCCGTGCCTTCTTTGTAGCGCCAATGCGCTGCAATGCCGTACTCAGCATGTTGGTGCATCTCGGGCGTGCGAATCTGCACTTCGATGGTCTTGCCCTGATCGTCCACCACAGCGGTGTGCAGGCTTTGGTAGAAGTTGTTCTTTGGCGCGGCAATATAGTCGTCAAACTCGCCTGGTATTGGGCGCCAGATGCTGTGAACTACGCCTAAAACCTGGTAGCACTGCACTTTCTCAGGCACAATGACGCGCAGCGCATGAATATCATAGACCTGATCGAATGGAATGCGCTTGCGCTCCATTTTGCGGTAAATGCTGTAAATGTGCTTCGGGCGCGCGCTGACCTGCACGTTAGGAATGCCAAGCGCGCTGATCTCTTTGATCAAGCGCGCCTTGACCGTCTCAAGGTACTTCTCGCGCTCAGCGCGGCGTGTGGCAAGCTGGGAGGCAATCTCGCGGTACTTCTCAGGATTCAGATAGCGGAAACTCAAATCTTCCAGTTCCCACTTGATCTGCCAGATGCCCAGTCGGTTGGCCAACGGCGCGAAGATATCCAGCGTCTCGCGCGCCTTCTTGATCTGCTTCTCCGGCGCGACGTAGCCGAGCGTGCGCATGTTGTGCAGCCGATCGGCCAGCTTGATCAGCACCACGCGAATGTCATTGTTCATCGAGAGGAAAATCTTGCGCAGCGTCTCAGCCTCGCGATCGCCTGCCTTGCCGTTCCTCATTGCATCTGTGCTGGTGGGCAATTTGCCCAACTTGGTGACGCCATCTACCAGCTGCGCCACTTCGGCGCCAAAATGCTGCTCGATATCCTCGATCTTAATGCCTTCAACGTCTTCCACCACGTCGTGCAGCAGCGCCGCAGCCAGCGTTGGCGCATCCAAGCGCAGATCGGCCAGAATCTGTGCCACAGCCACAGGATGCGTGATGTATGGCTCGCCGCCATCGCGCCGAGCGCCTTCATGCGCTTCGGCCGCATACTTATAAGCGCGCAAGACCAGAGCGCGCTCTTCAGGCGAGAGTCTCGGCTGACTCTTGAAGATCATCTCAAGATCGGTCGGAACTTCCTCAGCCAACTGACTGACCATAACGCTCAGCGCCTCTCACGCGGAAAATTGGCTCGCTCATCCTAAGCATAGCATGATTTTTAACAGTATGATCATGACTTTGCTTGCTTTTGTCAAGTGCGCTCAGCGTGACGAGGCAGTCGTGCAGACTGCCTCGTCGTGAAAAGGTAATGCGGTTGTATTAGCCATTAATCAGCGCTTGACTCAGGCGCAGCACTCAGCGCTGTGCTCTCTTCCTCTAGCTCTTCCCAGCCCGTGATCATTGGCTTCAGGTGCGCCAAAGGCGTGCGCCCTGTCGTCAGCACCATATACAGATGGACGATGAAGAAGCTGAGCAGCACAAAGGCGCCGAGCGCATGGAGAAAGGCAACCGGACCAATCGGCACATCAAAAGTGTTAGCGAACATGTACAGCAGGCCTGTGGTCGCTAGCACAGGGAAGATCAGCAGCTTGAAGCCGAGATAGACCAGCTTCTGCAGCGGATTCAGTTTGGCGTAGCGTGTGCGGCGCACAGGATGCGGCTCATGCTTGAAGATACCAATGGCGTAGTAGCGGATGACGGCGCCCAAGTTCTTTGTGGTCGGCACGTATTGCTTCCATTGGCCCGTCACGAAGTGCCAGAAGATAGTGAACGCGACCAGGATCAGCAGCAGGGCTGCAGCCGTGTTGTGAATCCTGACTGCGTTGCCGAAGCCGAACAGGCGGTAGGAGCCGTGGACTTCAAAGCCGCTCAGGCCCAAAATGATGATCAGCGCCGCCTGCGACCAGTGCCAAAAGCGCTCGAAAAGCGGGTAGATGAACGTACGTTTACGCTGTTGCATGGCTCAATCTCCTCATGCTGCTCAGGATTTCTTCGCGCCCTTGCGCAATAGCAAGCGCAGCGTGCCATGCCCAAGCACGCCCAGCAAAACCACGCCAACTAGCGCTGTGCCGAATGTAGTCAAGCCTTCATGTTGCAAGCGGCCAGGCATGTAGAAGTCGGTTAGCGCAGCAAGGCGGCCGTTAGTGCTGTGGCAGGCTTCGCAATCGAGCGCCATCTCCTTGGGCGCAACCATATGCGTCTGTGGCCAGTACATGACGCTCTCCACAAAGGCGATCTCGCCGCTGAAAGGCAGGTTCACGCTCGCCATGCCCGTCTGCGCAGCCGCGATCCAGTCAAAGCTGCGCCAATAGGCCTCCTTATCCTCAGGCGAGTTCGGGAATAGGTTCGGGATGATCAGCAAGTTCGTCTTCGGATCGTAGGGCTGACGCGCACGGAACGCCTTGACAGGCCAGATGCGTGCCTTCGGATCGGCAGCGCTGCCCTTCAAGGCGTTGATGATCACAGGCTGCGTCGGGTCGATCTTGGTGCCGACTACCGTGTAATCGAACTCGCCATTGAACCAGACATACTCTGGCACTACGTTGCGCTCCCAGATGAATTCGCCCTTCTGCGAATCGTAGATATCGTAGCCTTCGGCGTTCTTGACCTTGAAGGGCTTGCCTTCGGCGTTCAGCTTGCCTGCCGCCGACCAATCCCACCACATTTTGGTGGCTTGATCGCCGCGCGCAAAAGCAGGGATGTGGCAAGTCTCACAGGCGACGCGCGCCACGTGGTCGTTGAGCTGGCGAGCTTGATGCGGCGCTAAGCCATGGCAGGATTCGCACGAAGCACGGCTGAGATCGTCTTTGCCTGGCACATCAATGCCGTGAACGTCCTTTGCTTGCATCACGTAGCGCCCGCCGGCAATGTGGTGTTCAACGGCCGTGTGGCAGGTCGCGCAGGTGAAGTTCAAGCCGTCCACGCCCATGTGGACGTCCAGCTCGCGGCTTGGATTGATCAGGCTGCTATCCAAATCGCCGTGCTTGACGGCATCGCCGCCACCGCCGCTGAAATGGCAGCTGCCGCATGTGGCACGGCTCGTCTTGCCAACGTTCTGGGCAACGAAGGCCAGATCGGGCGGGTTCCATATCTTGCCGCTGCCAGCAGGGAATTCACGCGGCTCGTAGGTCGGGTGACCAGCACCTGCTGGGAACTTCTTGTACGTGTTGGTCGTGTCATGGCAGACAAGGCAGTCCACGTTGGTCTCTTGAGTGAAGTCGAAGCTCCTATCCTTGTAGCCATAGCCGATGTGGCAGCTGGTGCAACGCGGCTCGTTGCTGGAGACGGCAATGCAGAAGTTGTTGACCACATTGTTCTTGCCCAGCTGTTGGTCCTGCACTTTCTGTTCCCACGTCCAGTGCGTGGTCTTCATGATTTGTCGTGCCGCTTCTGTGTGGCAGGTCAGGCAGGCGGCAGTCACCTCAGGGCCTGTGGCAAACGGGCCCTTCAGAATCTCGAATTTGCTGTGATCAGCAGTGCTGCCTTGTGCCACGCCCTGCGCCACAGCTGCCAAAGGCGCAGCCGCCTCAGCGGGCGCGGCGCTCAGCAGCAAACCAACGCCCAGCAATAGGCTGCCCACGCCAATGACAAGTATCGATAGGGCCTTTCGGGTTCGCATGAGCGCACCTCCAAAACAGGGAAATCTGTAACGCGCTTTTGTGACTTCTCTCACATCACATTTTCCGCCCAGCTCTCTATAGTGGTTAGTGATACTTGTCACAGAGATGCATTGGATCAGCTTATTGTGATCCATAGCTATTAGTTGGCTTGGAAGGAGAGAAACGCCAATGCTGCACTTGAACGAATTAGAAATTTTCGTGGCAGCGGCCGAGCATGGCAGCTTCAGCGAGGCGGCGCGCTTCCTACATCTCTCGCAGCCTGCCATCAGCCAGAGCATTCAGAACCTGGAGCGGCGCTTCAATGTTCAGCTCTTCTCGCGGCAAGGGCGTACGGCGCGCCTCTCAGATAGCGGCAAGGCGCTCTTGCCGTTGGCGCGCGAGCTGATCGCGGCAGCGCGGCGCGTTGAAGAGAGCATCAACAGCTTGAGCGGCACGATTGCAGGCCATATTCATCTGGGCTGCTCAACAGCCTCAGGCAAATACTTGCTGCCGCGCAAAATCGCTCAGTTCCGCGCCCAATATCCTGCTGTGCGCGTGGACGTGCAGGTCTGCAGCCGCGAGGTAGTCCTTCAGCAATTGCTAGAAGAAGTCATCGACTTTGTGATCAGCAGCCGTCAGGTCGATCATCGCGATTTGGAATTCGTGCCCTTCTACATCGATGAAGCGACCTTGCTAGTGCCCGCTGGGCATCCCTGGGCGCGCAACCGTCACATTTATCCCGACGATCTGCTCGACGAAGGGCTGATCCTGCGCGAGGAAGGCTCTGGCACATACACAGCGCTCTATGAGGCGTTGCGCGCACACGATATCGCGCCTGAGATGCTCAACGTGGTCATGAGGCTAGGCAACGCAGAAGCAGTGGCGCTGGCTGTTGAGGAAGGCCTAGGCGTCGGCTTCGTCTCGAAGTTGGTAGCGGCGCGCAGCGTGGCACTGGGGCGCGCTGTTGAGGTGCGCGTGGAAGGCTTCGATCTGCGCTACGCGCTCTACTTTGTGCGCAATCGCCGCACGCCGCTGACACATTCGCAGCGCGCCTTCTGGGAAGCTATGCAAGTGCCGCAGCTGGAATACCTTGAAGTCGGCAAATGAGGCCTAACTTCTAGCGCGGCGTGGCTCAGGCGCCTGAGCCACGCCCTGAGGCAGGCAGGCAAAGGCTAGAAGCCAAGCGCCTGCGCGATCATCCAGACGATCACAGCGACGTTGGCTGCCATCAAAACCTGCAGCTGAACCGTGCCGCTCAGATCAGCGGCTGTGCCGCCGCGCGCATCAGCGCGGCTGCGGAACAGATAGATCAATGGCACGCTGATCACCGCGATACCGATCAGCCACCAGGGAATCAGCCCGATAACCAGCGCGTAGACCAGCAAGAGAGCCGCCGCGATCAGCGTCGCGTACATCAGCACAGCTGTGACGCGCCTGCCAAGCATGATCGTCGTGTTATACAGCCCTGCAGCCCGATCCATCTCGTAATCCCGCAGCTGATTGTAAAGCTGCCCATAGCTTGAGACGAGTGTCATCGCCAGCACCACTGACCAAATCGCCAGCAGATCGTGGTGATAGCAGTAGAAGCCGACGACCAAAAGCAGCCCGCTTAACATCAGCGAGTGCGAGATGATATCAGTGATAGGGTAGGCCTTCAGGCGCACAGGCTTCCACGAATAGAAGTGCGAGAGCGCCAATGTGGCAACGCCCGCGATCAGCGCAGGCACGCCCAACAGGGCGTATAAGCCTATTGCAGCGACCGCCACAACGCCCGAAGCCGCCCAGCCTTCCCAAATGCTGATCTCGCCGCAGGTCACAGGATTGCGCGCCGCGCGCTCGGCTTCCAAAGCGTCATCCGGCGCATCGACGATATCGTTGATCATGAAAGCATAGGCCATTGCCAGCGTATTGGCCGCAATTGCCACTAGCAGCCGCCAATCCAGACTGCCATCCGTGGCGCGCAACGCTAACATTGCGCCGAAGGCCGTCAGTGGTGTAACATAGACCACGTACTCTTTCCAGCGCGTCAGGCGCAAAAGGCCGCGCGTCTTGCGCCGAATATGTTCAAGAGATAAAACGCTCACAAGCCGATTTCCCTTCTGTTGTAGCTTGAGCTGACTAGCAAAGTTAACACGCCGTGCCGCCAAAAGTTTCAGATTCTCGCACACTGCGCGTCTTTTGCCCACATGGGCGCGAGTCTACAAGGCAATACGCGCCTGGGCAAAAAGAGTTTCGCTACAGCTGAGAGCGCGCTACACTAGGCACAGTAAGCCTGAAGCAGAAGGACGCAACTTGCATGATCAAACGCATTGCAGTCTTGACGAGCGGCGGCGATGCACCGGGCATGAATGCCGCCATTCGCGCCGTCACGCGCTCGGCCATTGAGCAGGGCTGGGCAGTGCTGGGCGTACAAGAAGGCTACTTAGGGCTGCTCACTAATCAATTCCGCGAGCTAGACGCGCGGGCTGTGGGCGGCATCATTCAGCTTGGCGGCACGATTCTGGGCAGCGCGCGCTGCAAAGAATTCCGCGAAGAGAGCGGGCGCAAGCAAGCGCTGCACAACTTGAGCAAGCACGGCGTGGACGCGCTCGTGGTCATCGGCGGCAACGGCTCGCAGACGGGCGCTTATGCGCTATGGCAGATGGGCTTTCCTGTCAATGGCGTCGCCTCGACCATTGACAATGACTTGCTCGGCTCGGATATCACTATCGGCGTGGATACGGCGCTCAACATCGCCCTTGAGGCCATTGATCGCCTTAAGACGACCGCTTCGTCGCATCGGCGCGCCTTTTTGGTGGAGGTGATGGGCCGTGATTGCGGCTACCTGGCGCTGATGAGCGGCATCGCGGGCGGCGCCGAAGCTGTGGTCATACCGGAATTTGAGACGACGCCTGAAGAAGTGGCGCAAACCATCAGCGCGGCCTACGCGCGCGGCAAATCGCATGCGCTTGTCGTGGTGGCTGAAGGCGCCAGGTACGATGCTGATGCGCTCTTCAAGTACCTGAACGAGCACTATGGCGAGGAGCTTGGCTTTGAGGTGCGCGCCACGACGCTCGGGCATGTGCAACGCGGCGGCGCGCCGCTCGCCTACGATCGGCTGCTGGCTTCGCGCTTGGGCTACGGCGCCGTTGAGGCCTTGGCCCGCGGCGAGTATGGCGTCTTGTGTGGCATGCGCGGTGGGCAAGTCGCTACCACGCCATTGGCGGAGATCGCGGGTAGGACCAAATCGCTAGATGAGAGATTGCTCAAATTGGCGCAAACGCTGGCGCGCTGATACAACTGTGCCAGCAGCCTGTGCGTATCAAGCTCACAGAGACTCAGACTCTAGCGCTTCACGAGGAATCAGCATGACTTGGAATAGCTCTGAACGCACGCCCGTGCTACGGACAGCCAACTTGACCAAAGAGTTGCCGCTCGGCGCGGAGATTGTGCGTATCTTGCGCGGCATCAGCCTTGAGATTTACCGCGGCGAGCGCGTCGGCATCATCGGGCCTTCAGGCAGCGGCAAAACTACGCTGCTGGGCCTGATGGGCGGCTTGGACAAACCGACCAGTGGCACGATTGAGCTTGATGGCATCGACATCTCGCGCCTTTCAGAGAGCCGCCTGGCAGAAGTGCGCAACGAGAAGATCGGCTTCGTCTTTCAGTTCTTCAACCTAGTGCCAACGCTGACCGCGCTGGAGAACGTCATGTTGCCGATTGAGTTTGCGCGCAAGCCGAAGTTCAATCCGCGCCGCCGCGCCGCCGAATTGCTGGAACTGCTGGGCTTGAAGGATCGCATGCATCATCGTCCTAGCCAGCTGAGCGGCGGCCAGCAGCAGCGCGTTGCCATTGCGCGCGCCTTGGCGAACAATCCGCCACTCGTGCTGGCCGATGAGCCAACAGGCAACCTGGATACCGAAGCGGGCAAGCTGGTTTTGAAGGCGCTCATGGACGTGCAACGCGAGACAGGCACGACGATCGTGGTCGTCACGCATGATGCGCGCATTGCCAATCAAATGGAGCGCGTGCTGACGCTGCTAGATGGTCAGCTTGTGGCACAAGCAGAGGCCGTGGTGTGATGGCAGAGGCTAGCGAGCGCAGTTTCCCACTAGACATTGAGCATAGCGGCATTCAGCTGGCACTGCCCTTGATCGCCATAGCAAGCTTCATCGGCTTGCTGTGGCTGCTGAGCAATGTGTTGCGCGGTGAGGAGAACAGCTGCCTGAACGTGATGTTGGCCGTGGCAGGCGCGCTTGGCTTGATGGCCGTCTCTGATAGCGTGCTGAAGCGCGTTTGGAAGAGCGGACGCACGCTCAGCCTGAGCGAACATCGGATCACAGTGCGCGATGAGCGCGCCAAAGGCGCTTGTGAAGTGACTTTCGATCTCAGGCAGCGCCTGAACGTCTTGGCGTGGCGCTTCACGATCAAGCGCAGCTCGCCGCGCGCGCCGCGTGGCTCAGTGCTTTTGGCGCTGCAGCTGTTGCAGGACGATGAGAGCGTGGCGCTCTACACGCTCGTTTCCGCCAGAGAGTTCGATGAGGCCGTCTTTGCTGAGTTCGTTCAGCTCAAGCCGCGCAGCAGCGTGATTCAGGAGAAATTGCCGCTGCGCGAGCTAGCCCAGCAGCGGCGCTTGCTGCAGGCGGAAGAGCAGCGCTGGCATGAAGGCGCCGAGATGCGCCGCCAGGATTTCATTCTGCTGCTGGAGAAGCTGAAGGCTAGCCATGTTGAATGGCTGGAACGCTGAGCGCCTGCGTGGCGCTCAGCGTTTGGGCTATCAGCTCACCTCGACCTTGACTTTGGTCTTGCCTGTGGTGCTAGGGCGTTTCGGCTGATCGTCCTCGGTTTTCTCGCCGCGGGCGCGCTTGATCTCGCGCTCGACAGTAGCGCGCGCGCCTTCGATCAGCACTTTGAAGGATTTCAAGTACTCCTCGCGCGCCTCGCGGCTGTATTTGAAGAAGTCGGGCGGGATGAAGGCGCCGAGCGCCTTGATCGCTGCTTCAGCGGCCTTGCGCTGATGATGCACAAAGCCTGCCAATGGCGGGCGCTGCGGCTCAGCGGATGCGCCTTCGGCTGCAGGTTGCTCAAACTTCGGTTCGTCGCTCATGGTTGTCAACCTCACGTACTTATGTCTTTGTGATCATATCATACGCAAAGGCAAATGGCGCGTTGCATCAGAAAAGCGTAAGCACAGGCATCAGCGCCGAGGCGAGCCTGCCGCTAGCTGAGCGCAGCGCGCTGTGATGGCGCCCTTGAGCTCAGCCGCGTGTGCCACGCCAAGCGCTCGCGCGAGCTATCATAAAGCCAGCGCTCGGCAAAGCGCCATGACCAATAGCCGCCTTTGTAGCCTGGCTTGTTCATGCGCGCATCCTCGCCAAAGCCCAGCACGTCCTGCATTGGCACGATGAACGTATCGGCAACTGAGTTCATCCCTAAGCGGATCAAATCCCAGTTCGGCTCGCGCACTTCATGCCCAATGTAATCGCGCAGATGGCGGCGCGCGCCTTCGCTGGCCTCGCCGCTTTGCCACCAGCCGACAGTGGTGTTGTTATCGTGAGTACCTGTGTAGACCACGCAATTATGGACGTACATATGCGGCAGGAAGGCGTTGACGCTGTACGGATCGTCGCCAAAGGCGAACTGCAGCACCTTCATGCCAGGCAGATCGAAACGATCGCGCAAGGCGATGACTTCGGGCGTGATGATGCCCAAGTCCTCAGCGATGATCGGCAACTTGCCTAGCGCCGCTTCAAAGGCTTGGAAGAGCTTGGCGTTCGGACCTTTCACCCAGCGCCCATTTTTGGCAGTGCGCTCGCCACCTGGAATTTCCCAGTAAGCCTCGAAGCCGCGGAAGTGATCGATGCGGACGCGGTCGACGGTCTCTAGCGTGGTGCGCAGGCGCGCAATCCACCAAGCATAGCCTTCTTCTTCCATTGCCTGCCAGTTATAGTGCGGATTGCCCCACAACTGCCCATCTTCAGGATTGAAGAAATCAGGCGGCACGCCTGCCACAACAGTTGGCAAGCCCGTCTGGGAATCGAGCTGGAACAGGTGCGGATTAGCCCAGACATCGGCGCTATCGTGCGAGACGAAGATCGGAATATCGCCGATGAACTCGATGCCGCGGCTGTTGGCGTAAGCCTTGAGCTCTGCCCATTGTGTGTAGAACAGCCATTGGCGGAACATCTGATTCTCGACCTGGTCGCGGTACTGTTCGCGCAGGGCGACGCGCCGCGCAGGGCTAGGCTGCGCCACCTCGCGCGACCACTTCGTCCATTCGGCGCCGCTATGCTGCACCTTGAGCGTGGCGAACAAAGCGAAGTCATAAAGCCAAGCGCCGTTGCGCTCACACCAGGCTTCGAAGGCCTGCTTGGCGCTGGCATCGGCGCGTTGCTTGAAGCGCTTGAAGGCCAGGTCGAGCTTCTGCTCATGGTAGGGAATCACTTCGCCATAGCGCACTGTATGTTCAGGGAAGTTGGGCGCATCAGCCAGATCGTCCGCATCCAGCCAGCCCTTGGCGACCAGCTTATCCAGGCTGATCAGGTTTGGATTGCCCGCGAAGGCTGAGAGCGTCTGGTAGGGCGAATCGTAGATGATAGTCGGCCCGAGCGGCAGGATTTGCCAGAGCGACTGCTCAGCCGCGACCAGATAGTCCACAAAGCGGTAGGCATATTCGCCCAGATCGCCGATACCGTAGCGTCCAGGTAGTGAGGTGGGATGCAGCAAAATGCCGCTGGCGCGCGGGAAACGCATAGTCTGATTCAGCTCCGTTTGGTAAGTTGCGCATTGCTGCGAATTATACTCGATCTGCTCAGCGCATGGCGGCAGCGGCTGGGGTGGTAAACAAGGCGCATTTGTGAGTACAATCTCCGAGCGAGCACTCAAGGCTGAAGGGGAATTGCCGAATGAGCCTCAAGATTCCCGAACCGCTGCGCGATCTCTTCACCCGCCCAATCGTCTGCGCCTTGGCGACCGTGATGCCTGACGGCCAGCCGCAGGTGACGCCTGTGTGGTTCGATTTTGATGGCGAGCACATCATCGTGAACACGGCGCGCGGGCGCCAAAAGGATCGCAACATGCGCCGCGACGCCAAAGTGACGCTCCTGATCATCGATCCTGAGAATCCTTATCACTGGGCAGAGGCGCGCGGCGTGGTTGTCGAGGAGAGCGAAGCAGGCGCCCATGAGGTGATCAAAAAATTGGCTCTGAAATATCGCGGGCGCGAGGAATACACCTTGGCTGAAGGCGAAGTGCGCGCGACTTACAAAATCGCCATTCACAAACTGAACGGACGTTGAGCATGACCGAAGAATTACACATGACCGCTGAGCGCCTGGAGCTTGATGGCGTGCCATGCCGTGTGCGCGTGCCACAGCGCGCAGGCGCGCATCCGCTCTTGTTGATGTTGCACGGCTACGAAGGCGACGAAGATGTGACCTGGATCTTCAGCCGCGCTGCAGGCGCCGAGTGGCTGATCGCCAGCCCGCGCGCGCCGCTCAAGGCGCAAACGCAGCAGGGCTACTCATGGTTCAACTTTGAAGGCGGCAAGACCGACCCGACGACGCTGCAAGCGGCGCTCGGCTACCTAGATCAGTTCATCGCCGCGCTCAAGGCGCGCTATAGCGTGGACGACACGCGCCTGGTCATGCTCGGCTTCTCACAAGGCGCCTCAATGGCGTACGCCTACATGCTCGCTGAGCCAGCGCGCCTGCGCGGCCTGGTCTCGCTCGGCGGCTTCATCCCAGGCTATCTGACCAAACAGATCATTCCGCCGCTGAATGGCTTGCCTGTGCTGATCCTGCACGGCACAGAGGATGAGGTGATCGCCGTGGCGATCGCGCGCAAGAACCGCGATCTGCTCATGGCGCACGGTGCGCAGGTCACCTATTTTGAAGAAGCAGTCGGGCATCGCGTCGGCGCGGGCGGGATGCGCTTGCTGACGCAATGGCTTGCGGAGCGGCTATGAGCTATAGCGCGCCTTTTTCAGTGGATTTGCGCGGCAAAGTGGCCTTAGTCACAGGTGGGGCTGCCGATGTTGGGCGCGCCATCAGCCTTGCCTTAGCCGCAAGCGGCGCCGCAGTCGCCATTGGTGATTTGAATCCCGATCGCTCGGAAGCGCTGGTGGAGACGATCAGCGCACAAGGCGGGCAGGCCTTCGCCTTCCAAGGCGATGTCTCGAACAAGTATCAGGCGGCAGCGATGATCGAAGCAGTGCGCGATCGCTTCACGCACCTGCACATTCTAGTGAACGCGGCAGGCACACTGCGCGCCGCGCCGTTCGTCAAGATCGACGAATACGATTGGCGGCGTATCGTCGAGATCAACTTGACGGGCACCTTCTTCATGATGCAGCTGGCCAGCCGCGTCATGATCGATGAAGGCGGCGGCGTCATCGTCAATCTAGCCAGCGCTTATGGGCATCCCCTGCCGCTCGCCAATCACGCGCCATACGTCGCTAGCAAGGCGGGCATCATCGGCCTGACGCGCGAAGCAGCGCGCGAGTTAGCGCCACATGGCGTGCGCGTCAATGCCGTGTGCCCTGCTGAGATCGCCTTTCCGAACGCGCCACTTCCTGAAGCGCCACAAAATCCGCAGGGCAGGTTCGGGACGCCCGAGGAAGTGGCTGCAGCGGTGCTGTTCCTGTGCTCGGACGCAGCCCGCTTCATCACAGGGCAAGCCCTGCACGTCGATGGCGGATTGGCGATGCCCTGAGCGCGCTCAGGCTTGCTGCTCGTAGCGCTCGACGATCTTCAGCGCCGCTTCGTACTCTGGGCTGCCTTCAGGCGCGCTATCCAGCACTTTGCTAGCTTCAAGGTACTGTTCTAGCGTCACTGTCTCGCTTGTATCGCGTTGCTTGGCATAGCGTTCGGCATTCAACCAGAGCTTCTGTTCCTCAGTCAGGTCAGCTGAGGCGATTTCCTCATCGGTCAACGTGCCTGTCTGAGCGAGTTTTGCCTTGAGTGCCTCAAAAGCGTCCGACATGCGCAGTTCCATCTCCTTGGCAAGCGACTGAGTTCATCATAGCTGATGCGCTAATTTTAGCGCGCTTGGCAAGCGTTGTGCTTTAACAATTCTCTACATTTTCCGATAGTGGACGTCGGGCAGGCTGCGCAGGCGCTCGGCAGCTTGCTCAGGCGTGATATCGCGCTGTGGCGTGCCGAGCATCTCATAGCCGACCAAAAACTTGCGCACAGTGGCAGAGCGCAACAACGGCGGATAAAAATGTGCGTGAAAGTGCCAATGCTGCCAATCGCCTGCCATAGTCGGGCGGACGTGAAAGCCCGCTGAGTAGGGAAAAGCGATGCGGAACAGGTTATCGTAGCGCACTGTCAGCGCGTGCAGCGCCTCAGCCAGGCTATCGCGCTCAGCCAGGCTCAGGTCGGTCATGGCGCCAACATGCCGCCGACTGATCAGCATGGTCTCAAAGGGCCAGACTGCCCAGAAGGGCACAAGCACAGCGAAGTGCGCGTTGACGTGAATCAGGCGCTCGCCTGAGCGCAGCTCAACGTCCAGGTAATCCGCCAAGAGCGAGCGCCCATGCGTTTGCCAATAGTCGCGCTGCGCTGCATCTTCCAGCAGGATTTGCTGCGGCAGATGCTCGCTCGCCCAGATTTGCCCGTGCGGATGCGGATTGGAAGCGCCCATCATCGCGCCGCGATTCTCGAAGACCAGCACATAGCCGATGTTCGGTATGGCGCCTAGTTCTTCATATTGCCTGCACCACTCGTCCACCACAAGGCGGATGGCCGAAGGCTCCATCTCAGCCAGCGTCAGGTCATGGCGTGGCGAGAAGCACACCACGCGCGCTGTGCCGCGCTCGGATTCGGCGCGCAGCAACGGATGTGGCGCATAGACGCCTTCAGGCGTCTCAGGCAGGAGCGCCGGAAAATCGTTGGTGAAGACATAAGTGCTGCTATAGTTCGGATTTCGTTCACCGTTGGCGCGCACATTGTTCGGGCACAGATAGCACTCAGGATCGTATTCAGGGCGCGTCTCGAGAGGCGGCGCCTCAACTTGCCCTTGCCAAGGGCGCTTAGTGCGGTGCGGCGAGACCAGCACCCACTCGCGCGTGAGTGGATTGTAGCGTCGGTGCGGATGATCGTTAAGCGAAAAGCTCATCAGTCACTGCCTTGTGTGCGCTGCGCGCCGCTGATTATAGCACAGCTGCCAGATGCGCTATACTAGTGATATCTTTTGCCTTTGAGGAGAGCTTCACGCGCCATGACCGATCCGCTGCTGCGCACGCCAACGCTAGCGCACGATCCGCTGCCGCGCAATGACGGTTTGCCGCTGGACTTGGGCTGGATCGAGAGCGTGCGCATCAATAAAAGCGCCGTTGAGCGCCGCGCCGCTACCCTGATCACGCGCCGCACTGTCAAGCAAGTCTGGCAAGCAGCCTGGCTGCTGCGCGCCATCACTTTCCTCGATTTGACCACGCTCAGCGGCGATGATACACCGAGCAACGTTCAGCGGCTGTGCGCCAAGGCGCGTCAGCCTGTGCGCGCCGATCTGCTAGAAGCCCTGGGCGCGGCGCACTTGCCTGTGCAGGTCGGCGCTGTGTGCGTCTATCATAACCTGATCCAAGTGGCAGTTGAAGCCCTGCGCGGCACACGCATCCCTGTGGCAGCCGTCTCCACAGGGTTTCCTGCAGCGCAGATTCCCTTGCGCTTGAAGTTGGAAGAAATCCGCGAGTCTGTGGCTGCAGGCGCAGCAGAGATCGACGTGGTCATCTCGCGCGCGCACGTCTTGCGCGGCGATTGGCAAGCGCTTTACGATGAGGTGCGCGCTTTCCGTGCAGCTTGTGGCAAGGCGCACATGAAAGTCATCTTGGCAGTCGGCGAGCTCGGCACGCTGCGCCATGTCGCTCAGGCGAGCTTGGTTGCCATGATGGCAGGCGCCGATTTCATCAAAACGTCCACAGGCAAAGAAGCTATCAACGCGACCTTGCCTTTCGGCTTGGTGATGGCGCGCGCTATCCGTGAGTATCACGAGCGCACGGGCTATCGCGTCGGCTTCAAGCCTGCAGGCGGCATTCGCACAGCCAAGCAAGCGCTCGATTGGCTGATCCTGATCAAGGAAGAGCTGGGCGATGCTTGGCTGACGCCTGAGCTCTTCCGCATCGGCGCTAGCGCGCTGCTGACCGATATCGAGCGTCAGCTCTGGCACTATGCCACAGGGCGCTATTCGGCGGCGCATCGGCATCCGATGCCCTAGACCGTTTTTTGCAACAGCGCGGCCACTTCGCGCCCGAGCATCACAGCATAATTAGTGCCACGATCCCATGGGTAGACCTGGCTCATGTTGGCCATAAAAATGCCCTTGAGCGGCGTCTGCAAAGGTGGGATGTTCTGCGAATGGTTGACAAACGGGATCGGCTGAGCGTAGGGCGTCCGAAATACCCAGCGCTTGCGAATCCACTCGGGCGTGAAGCGCGGATTGAAGGTCTTAAGCGCGCTCATGAACACATCGGCGAGATCGGCTTCAGGCATGCGCAGGTAGGCGTGATCGGGCTGCACATACTCGCCGCAATAGATTAGATGATCGCCATTGAAGTAAGCGCGGCTGACAAAGTTGGTATGCTCGCACAGCGCCACGAACGGAAACTCGCTTTGTGCCTTATCAGGGCTGCTGGCGGGCAAGTTCAGCCAGTAGGTGCCGTCGGTCAGCAGTTGATGGCGCAAGGCGAAGATCACGACTACAGCGCCCATGTGGCGCAGCGCGCGCATTTTTTGTGCGTAGGCCGTCGCTGCTTCTAGCTGCGGAATCAGTTTGAGCGTGAGCATAGGCGAGGCCGTGCTGATCAGCGCATCGTAGTGTGCGCGCGCGCCCTGCGCTATGACCTCCACGCCGTCTGAGCCGTGCTGCACGGCCTGAATCGGCGTGTTAAGCGCGATCTGGACGCCGCGCTGGCACAATTTCTCGGCAAAGGCATCCAGAAAGGCTTGGAAGCCGCCGATGTAAGTGCCTAGCCGCACTGTGCGCGTGTGAATGCGCGCCCAGAACCAGGCCATAGTGACCTGATCGTAGAGCGCGCCAAATTTGCCGATCAGCATCGGGCGCCATAGATCGCGATAGGCGCGCTTGCCCATGGCGCGCTGCAGCCATTCATCAGCCGTGTAGCCTTCCAGCGCCTGCCAATTTTTGCTCAGCCGCAAATACAAGCCGACCAGGCCGAAGCGCAGCTTGGGAAGCAGCGGCAGGTGCGGGAAGAGCAGCATCGCGCGCGGATTGTCGAACAGGTAAGGCCTTCCGTGTGACCACATCGAAGTCTTTGGGCGTGGGAAGATCACCTGATCGCGCAAGCCGAGTTCTGTCATCAGCTCGAGAATCGCCTTGTCTGATTCGAACCAATGATGGTAGAACTTCTCTAGCCACCAGGCCCAGCCCTCGTCGCGGAAACCGCCCGCCAAGCCGCCGACGCGCTCGGCGGCCTCATAGATAGTGACAGCATAGCCCGCCTTGGCGAGATCCCAAGCGGCCGCTAAGCCGGCTGCGCCTGCGCCGACGATCGCCACACGCCTCATACGCGCACCTCGCCTGCGTCCACAGCCTCAACTGACTCGGCGCCGCGCTTGGCCGCCTCAGCCGCTTTGGCAGCTTCCTCAAAGGAGCGCCACGACAAGCCCTCGCGGATCAAGTAAAAGAATCCGAGCAGCGTGATCGGCAACCACAGCGCGGCGTGCAGCACAATCGTGTAGCTAGCCGCGACCTCGCTATTGACGCGGAAGGTCTCTAGCACTAGGATGCCGGGCGTGTGGAAGGTGCCGATATAGCCTGGTGCTGCAGGCAAAGTCGTCGCCAAGTTGACCACAGCGGTCATGATCATCAGCACGAAAAAGCTGACCTGAAAGTTGAAGGCGTGCATCACGAACCAATATTTGGTCGTCTCAGTCAGCCAGATGAAGACCGAGGTGATCAGCGTCATCAGCAGATCGCGCGGGCTGCGCAGGCTCTTCAAGCCATCCAGGAAGTGATCGATCAAGCCGAGCAGCGGCGCGTGCGCTTTAGCGGGCAGCACGCGGCTGATGGCGCCGTGTGCCAGGCGCTGCGTGTAGGCAGGGCGTGCCGCAAGCGCCAAGAAGATCGTCAAGGCGCCGAAGAAGAAGAGCGTGCCGAAGATGACCACGGTGCGCAGCCAATCGGCTTCGATTGGCGCGAAAGGCAATGCCGCAAAGACGAAGATCAGCATCACTAGGCCGTCAAAAATGCGTTCCACCACAATCGTGGCCAGGCTGCCCGTCAAGCTGACCTGCGCATTGCGCTTCAGCACGTAGGCGCGAATGACCTCGCCGGCGCGGAAGGGATAGACGTTATTGCCCATGTAGCCGATCACCACAATCGGGAAGAGCGCCCGCAACGAGACGCGTTTCATCGGACGCAGCAGGTAGTGCCAGCGCCACGTCCTGCCCCAGACGGCTAGGAAATAAATCGCCACGCTCGGCAGCAGCCAAAGCAAGTCTGCGCCGACGATACGGCGCGCCACTTCTTCCAGCTGCACGCCTTGCAGGCCGAAGTACAAAAAAACTGCGCTCACCGCGATGCCGAGCGCCAGCACGATCCAACGCCGCATGAAAGCTCCGTCATCTATTTCCGTTGGCAACTCGGCAAGTATACTCGCCGTGCGCCCTGTGTATCAAGGGCGTTGTGCTGCACTTAACGCGCTTTGCGCCGCTCACAGCTGCTTCAAACAGATCACTGGCTCTTGCCCGAGCAAAATGCGCAAGCCTCTCAAATCGGGCAAACCAAGTGCTTCGCTGAGCGCCGCGTCAATGGCCGCGCGCGTCGGATCATTTTCCATCTCTGGGAAAGGCAAGAGCATTTCATGGCTCAGCCTATCGTATGCTTCAGCAAGCTTGCTCAGCTGTCTTTTGGTCAAAAGGCTCATATCTAGGACAGGCAACGCTTCAAGAGTTGGCTTGTTGAATTTGACCCAGGCGCCCCGTGTCTCAACGCGCTTTGTTAACACTATGATAGTATGCAGTGTGCTGTTCAACCAGACTGCCAGGGCTTTTTCGTGCTGCTCATTCAGTTCCTTGAGTTGGAAACTCCACCAGACGTTGGAAAGGACTGGCTCTGAGACGCGAACTGCGAATAGTCGCTGCGTGTTGAGCCACATCCTCGCGCCCAGCAGCAAGCGCCCTGCACGTGGGAATAGATCGTCAGCGAGCCGCAAAGGGCGCTTCGGTTGAGCATGCGGGCGCGGTCTGAGGTAGCAATTAGGTGCCTGGGCAATGCTGACTACTTCGGTGGCTGTATGTCCCCAGAAAGCGGGATAGACTGTCCTGACGCGGCTTAGCTCAAAGCCATCGTGAACATCGCGACTATCTGGCCCAAGAGTGCCAAGTTCACTAAGTGCACATAGCCTAATCGGACTGCGTCGTCTTGCGCCAGGCACCCACACTTCGCCTCTCAACAAGTGGTAAGCTGCCCGTGCCAACTCGACCTGAGCAAAGGCGCAAGGCAACATCCAGTCTTCTGAAGCCACTTGATACGGCACGAGAAAGGTCTCTGCCATTTCAGTCTCGCCATATGAGATGATTGTCCCGCCTTGTCCATCCAGCAAGTTAGGATGATCCCTATACACAACTTCCTTAGCTACAGTGAGTGCTTCGAGCACGTTTAAGAAATTGCGACGCAGGTTGATGGCGATCATCCCTGGAAAATGTTCCTTGCCAAGCGGATTGCGCCGCAAGGTGAAGATGCTGGGCGTGCCATTGCTGCGCTTGGGAATATCGTACAGCTCAGGGCGTTCGCCTTCAGGCATTCCGCTCTCATCATTGGTGATCTTGCGCGCGATCAGCAGCACTTCACTCAAATCCGTGCTCTCGGAAAAATTCCACTTCTCAGGGTCATGGCTGACCACGAGATATTCCAGGCGGTAGTGCTGATTGATCAATTGGCGCGTTTTTTCCCAAGCTATGCCCGAGAGCAACGCCTTCGGCAAGACCAGCGCGATCCGCCCGCCCTCTTTGATATACGGGTGCGCAACAGCCACGAAGAGCGCGCCCAAGCCCGCTGTTATGCTCGCCGATAGGTTGCGCTGCTGGATCAAGCGCTGCAGCCGCTGTTGCATCCTGCTGCGCAGCGAATCAGGCAGGCTGCCGAAGAGCAAATTATCGCCACCGCTGCGCACAAAGGGCGGATTCATCACGCACAAGTCCAGCTTGGGCAGCGGCGCCTGATAGACCACCTCATCGCCGCTGCCTGCCACTTGCAGGGCGCTTCCGAACATATCCTGTTGCAGAACAATCTGGAAGGCGTTGGCGAACTCCAAGCTGCCCAGCTGCATGTTCTCACCGCCAAGCGGCAAGGCGAACAGATTCATGCGATCGAATGTCTGTTCAGGCGCTCGCAGCGCCAACGTTGAAGCGGTCAGGTGAACCGCTGAGGCGAGCACATCGTAGCCATAGATTATTTCTTCGGCTAAGGCGCGCTGTAAGGCCGAACGGTGCGATGACACGCCTTTGGTAGCACTGACGTTCACATGATTGCTGGTGATGGCGTCCGCGGCTGCCATCAACAGCGTGCCCGTGCCACAGGCCAGGTCGGCAACGCGAAATTGGCGCACCTGATCGAAGTCGCTCCAATCTACCTGCCAACGCTTGGGATTGAGCGCCAACTTCAGCAGCAGCACAGCCGCAGGCACGCTAGTGTAGTAAGTGCCTAGAAACTTCGCCTGTGAGAGCAAGCGATGATAGACGCGGCCCATCAGGTCATGCTGGAGCGCAGCGCGCTTCTCCACAATGCGCTCTGCCGATCGGGCGAGCTTCTCAAAAAGCTCGACAACTTCAGGCGAAGTGGGCAACTTCTCCAAAACGCGCGCCGCAAGGTGAAAGATCGGATAATAGTCAATCTCAACGATGATGTTTTGCCAATGCTGTGCCAGCGTCGTCAGCAGCGGCCGCTCTGCCAACGCCTGCCTGAGGTTCTTGACGCTCTGCTTGTGCTGCGACAGTATCTCCTGGAAGATCAGCGCGTTCAGCACGACCAAGCCTGCAATGCGGCTGACGCCTGCAAAGTGTTCCTGCTCCGAGCGCACTTGAGTATGTGTCTCGGCCTCAGAGGCATCTTCTTCAGCCTCAGGCGCAGGCTTTCGGCGGCGGCTTGGCTTGGGCTGGTAGGGTATCTCCAAGGCCGCAGCGATCTCGGGCAGGCGCGCCTGGAAACGCGCCGCAAATGCAGCAAATTCCTCCACAGCGGCTTCAATGATGGCCACAGCCTCGCTGACTTCATCTTCGCGCAGCAAGACTTGGTAAGCATTCTCAAGCGCGTCCCGAAAATCGCTGAGCGCGCCTTCGTTGAAGTTCGGCGCCAGCCTAGAAGGCGTCAGCACTGCGTAGCGCAAACGCAAGCTGTGGAATTCTCGCGAAAGGCGCGTGAAAGGCACATCGCGCAGCGCTGCAGGATAGATTACACCAACGGCAATGTGCCCGATGCCTTCCTCAAGGCGGCGCCGCGCCGCTTGGTAAGCCTTGGCATCCGCCTCGGGCTGATCGGCGACCTCGCCTTCGATCACAAGCTGCAAAAAGCGGTACTCAACAATGACATCAGGCAGATGGCGTCGACCGTCAGCTTTGAGGATGATCTCAGGCGCCGTGACGATGTTCTCGGCATGTAGCACCTGCGCAAAGGCGATGTTCAGCACTTCCTGACGAGAAATCCTCTGCATGCCGTGCTCCAGGGCTTGAGAAGCGAACTCATTAGAACATTTTAGCACAGGTGTAGCCAAAGTGATAGCTCAAAGCGCGTTTGAGCAGAGCAAGGGCCCTTGATCGGGCGCGCTTGTGAAGGCCGCGCCATGAGGTTACAATCGCTCTACAAACGGCTCGCGCAAGGTTGGCAGCGGCTATGCAAGTCTTTATCAGTTATGCCCGCGCGGATAGCGCTTTCGCTTGGCAATTGTTCGAAGACCTCTCCAAGTACGATTTGGCGCTATGGATGGACGTGCGCAGCATCCCGAAGGGCGCCAATTGGGATAGCGAGGTGCAAAGAGGGCTGGATTCGAGCGACCTGATGCTGGTATTGCTCTCGCCCAATTCGGTCAACTCGCAAAATGTGGCAGACGAGTGGAGCTATTTCATCGAGAAGAACAAGCCCGTCTTGCCGCTGCTGATCATGCCGACTGAAGTGCCGTTCCGCCTTTCGCGCCGCCAACGCATCGATTTCACTACGGATTATGAAGTCGGCTTCCGTGAGCTGCTGCGCGCCATTGGCTCGCCGCCACGCCTTGACTCGGATAGCACTGAGCGCATCGTCAGGCCCAGAACCCCGCCGCGCCCTCAGGCTGCTAGGCCCGTTGCGCCGCCTGAACGCGCGATCCTCACCAGCCACCCGCCGACCCTCGAGCCGATCGTGCGTAGCTTCCCTATTATCTGGGCAAGCCACTACCACTGGTGGCATGGCATGCGCGGCGGCGAGCTCGGTGAGGTGCTGATCAATGCGCGTGAGCTGCTGCTGGTGCCGCCAAAGGCGCCCGTGATCAGGATTCTTTTGGAAGATTTAGTGAGCCTCAAAGTGCAGCGCGCGCTCGATCCGCACCTTAAGCTGACCTACCGCAACGTGCAAGGGCAGTTCCAGAGCTTGGTGATGATGGGCGCCACGCGCGCGCGCCGACTGGCCATCAATCAAGAGATTCTCAATCTGCTCAAATGGTTGACCAAACGTCCATTGGAATAACGCGATGTTAGACGCTTTACGCCTTCACCCGAAAAATCGCTTGGCGCGAAGCCTGATTGCGCTGCCCTGTGAGCGAATTGAGACCTTCCGAAATTTGCCAGGAGGCTTCGAGCGCCTGCTGGAAGGCTTGGACGACGCGTAGGTCGCCTATGTGGCGCCGAATAATCCGATGTGGTCGCTCGGTGAGACTGTCACGCATCTGAGCAGCTGTGATGCGACGCCTAGCGCGCTGCACATCCGAGTTAGGCACAGGAGTGTAAAAGTTGGACGATCAGACTATCCGCGAAGGCCTGTATGTGACGCATTTCATACAACATCGCATCACCAGCGGTTATATCCAAATTCTAGATGGCGCACAGAGCCTGCCTGCCTTCTGGGCGCATCCACAAATTGGCAGCACTTTCCCTGGCCTAGTGCTGATTCATGGCGAGCGCGGCTTGAACAATCAGATTCGGATGCGCGTGCGGCGCTTTGCTGAGCTGGGCTACTATGTGATTGCACCTGAGCTGCTCACGGCGCTCTCCAACGCCGACACCCTTGAAGCGCGCCGCGCTGCACTGCGCCAAAGTGCCGATTCAGCCATTTTGGCGGCGTTGGAAGTGCTGCGCACGCACAATCGCGTCAATGGCAAGCTCGGCGTGGTCGGCTGGTCAGTTGGCGGCGAGATCGCCTTCCGCATGGCGCGCTCACACAACCTGATCTCAAAGCAGCGGTGATCTTTGGCGGCAATCCCTCGCCTTGCCTGAGCCAATTGCACAACGATCAAGTGGCGATCATCGCCTTTTACGGCGATGATGATCCTGAAGTTCTGCCGACTACGCTGTATAAGATGTGGGAAGAGCTCTCACACAGCAAGGCGCTCTGGCAGATGATCGTCTATCCGAATGTGACCAACGAGTTCAAGGACGAGGATTCGCCGCACTACCATGCGCATTATGCCGCTGATGCTTGGCGGCGCTGTGTCGAGTTCTTGCACGAGATTCTCGAGCCGCCTGCGCCGAGCCTGCGCAAATCGGACGTCTTTTAGCCATGCGCCATGCACCTTGTGCCGTGATCTATGCAGGCAAGATGCCCTACGCAGAGGCTTGGGCGCTCCAAAGGCGCCTTGCAGCGGCGCGCGCCGCCGATCGCGTGCCTGATAGCCTGCTTTTCCTGGAGCATCCGCCTACCTACACGCTTGGCTCAGCGGGCAAACTTGAACATCTGCTGTTGACGCCTGAGCAACTGGCTGAGCGCGGCATTGCTTTCTATCGTGTAGATCGCGGCGGCGATATCACTTATCATGGCGACGGGCAGCTGGTCGGCTATCCGATCTTGCGCCTGCCAAGCGGCGCTGACGGCCTGCACGCCGACGTGATCGCTTATGTGCGCGCGCTGGAGCAGGTCATCATAGATTTCTTAGCTATCTATGGCGTGGTAGGCGAGCGCATCAGCGGCTTGAGCGGCGTCTGGGTGCAAAAAGACGGCGCGCCGCACAAAATTGCCGCGCTAGGCGTGCGCGTGACGACGAAGCGCGTCACAGTGCACGGCTTTGCGCTGAATATCAGCACTGATCTGCGCTACTTCGAAGGCATTGTGCCCTGCGGCATCGCCGATAAAGGCGTGACGCGCCTCGCCGATCTGATCCCACAGCCGCCTGACCTGCCAACCGCAGCTGGGCAGCTGGCGGCGCTCTTCGCCGCGCATTTCAAGCGCGAGAGCTATCCTGAGCCTTTGGACAGCTTGCTGGCGAGTTTAGGAGAGCCTGCATGAGTTTCACTCTGAGCCCGAAGATTTTTTCGCTGCTGCTGTGTTCACACGTGGAGATGGATGATATGACGGGCGGCTGGCGGTTAGCGCCATTAAGCCATGTGGCGGCGCGCAGCTTGCCCTTGCCGCTGAACGTAGTGCTGTGCGCCAACATCATGGCGCCGCCTGAAGAGTACGAGATTCGCTTCCGCATTTTCCACGCCGATCAGCCTGATGGCGTGCCGCTCAACGCGCCCATACGCCTGAGGCCTGAGGCGGGCAAAAATGTGGACTTCATGGCGCGCCTGGCACTCACCTTGACCAGCACAGGGCTGTATTTGGTGGAGGCACGCTTGGGCGAGTTCGATACCGCGCTCACGCCTTTGCGCGTCTCTCTGCTTTCGGATCTGGCATGAGCGCGCGCCTTTGCCTGTGCCTGCTCGCCCTGATTGTTGCGCTCAGCGCGCCACAGCCGCTGGGCGCCCAAACTGATAGCCAGCGCTACTACAGCGCCGCGCTCGGCGTCACTTTCGCCTATCCGAGCGCCTGGACGCTGCGTGAGAATCCCGCTACGCAGACCGTGCTCGCCGCGCCTAAAGGCGACTGGGAAGGCTTAGCGGAAGGCAAAGCGCCCAGCGGCTTGCTGTTCAGCCTGACTTTCAGCACCTTCCGCCTGATGGGCATTCCGAACGCGGAGGCCTTCCCGAGCCTGCTGCTCAAGTATGCCACAGGCGGGCGCCGCGCGCTGAGCCCGACGCGACTCGGCGGCGCGGCGGGTATGCAGCTGCTTGAGCGTGACTCGGCGCACAATCTAGCCATTTACACGGCCTTGCTCTCGGTCGGCGGGCGCCGAGTCGCCATTTTGCGCGCTGTCAGCACGCTTGCAGTCTGGCAGGGCGATGGCGAGGCGACCTTGCAACAGCTTTTGGCGAGCCTGAGTTTCTTTCCGCCAACGGAAGGCGTAGATGCCGATCGCATTGACGTGCCGCTGTGGCAGCTTTCGACCGAGCACTTGCCTGATTTGAGCGCTATAGCCGTCAGCGCTGATGGCAGCCTGATCTTCGCTGCAGATGCACGGCGCGGCATTCAGCCGATCAGTGCCAACGGTGTGGCGCAGCCTGAGCTGCTGGCCTTCGCGCCGATTCAGCACTACGCTCAGATCGTGACGCGCGCTGATGGCTCGCAGTACATCGCCGATCCGATCAGCCAGATCGTGTGGCGGCGCGCGCCTGAGTCTGAGACGGTCACGCGCTTCTTTGGCGGCACGCGCGGCACAGGGCGTGGCGCTTTTGGCGAAGGCATGCCGCGCCAATTCGTCTTCAGCGGCGAGAACGTCTATGTGGTGGATGAAAACGTTGACGGCGTGCGCGTGCAGGTCTTCAGCCTTGGCGGGCGCGCCGTGACGGCGTGGCGCTTGGCGGACGCATTGCCCAATGTGCGCAATGTCCTGCTCGGCGCCGATCGGCAGGGCAATCTCTACCTTTTGGCAAATGGCACAAATGGATTGCTTAAGCTCTATGCAGATGGCCGTGTGGCGCAGCGCGGCATAGGCGGCCAGTGGCTGGCTGAGAGCGAGCCGTTGGCCTTGGCGCTGGATCGCTTCAACAACTTCTACGTGGCAACAGCGGATCAAGGCATTTTGATGCTCTCGCCTGAAGGCGCGCTACTTGGCATCATTGGCACGCCCTATGACGAAATGGCGCCGCCCAAGTTAGGTCAGTTGGCGCGCCCAATCGCTTTGGCGCCCGCGCCAACAGGCGATCTGCTCTACGTGGCTGATGCGGGCAAATATCCACAAGTGGTCGCCTTCGTGCTGGATCGCAATTTAGCTGAGTCCATAGATCGCGGCAGCGCCGATCAAGGTGAGATCGCTTATGGCGAGACGCGCCACGGCGCGCTGAGCGATCAGCATTTTGTGCATCGCTACGCTTTCAACGGCAAGGCGGGCGAGTCGGTCACGCTCACCTTGCGCGCCGAGCGCTTTGATGCCTACTTGGAGCTGCTCGACCCAGATGGCAGGCTGATCGCCGCCAACGATGATCTCAGGGCGCCGACGCCGCCCTACGCCGCTACCGATGCGCAGATCGCCGACTTCCGCCTGCCACAAAACGGGCGCTACACAGTGCGCGTCACGCGCTTCGGGCGCGAGACAGCGCGCGGCGCCTTCGGGAATTACAGCCTACGGCTCGGCCGAGCGCCATAACTTAGTGCAGCCTAAACTTCAGCGGGCAAAGTCTCTCCAAAATCACATTTGCCACTTTGGACAAAGCGTGCTATACTTTCATTCTGAACATTGGTTCACAAAAAATGTTCAGATAAGGAGTACGCTATGCGCAAGGGTTTCGTCTTTCTTTTGGTGGTGGCGCTGCTGGCAGTGGGCGCTTTTGGCGCTACGCCGAGCCGCGCTCAGAGCGGCTGGAGCTTGGCTGAGGCTGCCAAGCCATACGCGGGCACGGAAATCCGCGCCTTCTTCTTGGAGCGGCCTGGCTATGTGGCTGCTCAGCAGATGATCCCGGAGTTCGAGCAGATCACTGGCATCAAGGTCACATGGGACGTGACGCCATACGAGAACAGCCTTGAGAAGCAAACGCTGGACTTCACAGGCGGCACGGCGCAATTCGACGTGGTGCTAGTGGACGTGGTCTGGATCGGCAACTTTGCGGCCAACGGCTGGATCGTGCCGCTAGAAAAATTCTACAAGAATCCGGCGCTCGCCGATCCTGAGCTGAATCTAGATGGCTTCTTCCCGATCCTGCTGGAGTCGTTCGGCACTTGGGACGGCGTGATCTACGGTCTGCCGTTCGATAACTACAGCGGCTTGCTCTACTACAACAAGTGCATGTTGGAAGAGGCAGGCTTCAACCGCCCGCCTGAGACTTGGGAAGAGCTGCTGAACGTCTATGGGCCTGCCCTGACCAAAGACGGCAAGTACGCCTTCGCGCTGCAGAGCAAGCGTGGCGAGACGCAGTCAGCCGACTCGTTCATGCGCATGATCTGGCCGTTCGGCGGCTCGCTGCTCAAGGATGACTTCACCTCGAATCTGTCCTCGCCTGAGTCTCTGGCAGGCTTGAAGTTCCGCCAAGAGCTGATGAAGTACATGCCGCCAGACATCGTCGCCTTTGACCACGATGAGACCGTGCAGGCGCTTGCACAAGGCCAGGTGGCCATGATCACGGAGTGGAGCGCCTTCTACGCCACGCTCTCCAACCCTGCGACTTCGCGCATCACTGACTGCCTGGGCATCACGGTTGAGCCTGCTGGGCCTGCGGGCCGCAAGCCTGCCTTGGGCGGCTTCTC
>RFIM01000139.1 GCA_003695215.1 Chloroflexota bacterium | reverse complement strand
GATGAAGCCGCTTGCCACTGTGATCACATCGATGATGACCACATTCTTCAGGTAGAAGGAATAAGCGATATCCTTGGTGTAGTAGGCGATCAGCACTAGCGCTAGCGGCACGCTCACAAAGAGCGCGGCGATCAAGGTTAGGATCGGCAAGCTGATCGCCGCGAAGATGGCAATCGGCATCGGCAACTGGCCTGAGGCAATGGCACGATGCTTCTTCCTCGGATGCAGCCTATCGCGCTCGACGTCCACAATGTCGTTCAGCACGTAGACGGCGCTCGACATCAAGCAATAGAGCGCAAAAGCTGCCACGACGCGCGCTAGCGCCTCAATTTGCCCAAGCTGCCGATCGAAGAGGATCGGGATGAAAACGAACAGGTTCTTCGTCCACTGGCTCGGGCGCATCGTGCGGATCAGGCCGCGCAGCCAAGCGGGCAACAAGCGCCACAACGCCACAGCCGATGCAGGCGCAAAGATAGCAGGTTTTTCCAAGTGTATCCGTCCTTGAGTTCTCTCTGGCTCTAAATTTTACAGCAAGCTCGGCTGATATGCTTGCGATCAGGCTAACAGAATGCTCACGGTCGGCTGCTGCCGAGCAGATAGTCGATCACCATCTGGTTGATGATGGTCTCCACAGGCGCGCGATCGTCCGTGAAAAGCACCTCTGAGGCGATAGACGGCCGTGCGCCGCTGATCGCCGCTGAGAGCGCACGGCGCAGTGGCTGTGGCGCATCAGGCGACAAATTGGCATAGTGCGCGGCCAAAGTCGTGATGCTGGTCGGCTGTGCTGTGCCGATCAAGAGCGTGTTGAACGACTCAGGCACGTCGAGTGTATGGACGGAAGGAAAGACTTGCTGCATGGTATGGGTGATGGCTTCGATCAGGCGCCGATCCTGCTCACCGTTGGCGCGCACAGTGCGCCCGACGTTGATCGCCACTAGGCCGCGTTCGCTCAGCGCGGCGCGCGCCTCTTGGAAGAACTCGAGCGTGGTCAGGTGCCATGGCACATAAGGCACGCGATAAGCGTCTACGGCGATCAGATCGTAGCGCGCGCCTTCCTGAGCCAGGCGCCTCAAGCCAAGCCGACCGTCCTCGACAATCACGCGCAAGTTCGGTTGCGTCATGCCGAAGAAGCGCCGTCCTGCTTCCACAATGGCAGGATCGATCTCAATGCCGTCAATTTGCACGTGTGCGCCGAACACATCTGTGTACTGCGTGCTGATAGTGCCTGCAGCCAAGCCGATCACGCAGATGCGCTCGATCTGCGGCTGCGGATTGAAGTATGGCGCTGCCAGAAACATATCCCATGTGCCGCCGAAATCGCGCCGACTCGGATGCCAGACTGAATGAATGCCCTGCCCTTCGTTCAGGCGCAGCTCGCGCGTGCCCGCTTCCCAGAGCGTCACAAACTGCCCATCTACGATCTGGCCGACTGGCGCTTCCAGCTCCAAAACTTGGATGTAGTTGTAGGCAGAGTCGTATTCCCATAACAGTCGGCTGCCCTGTGGCGGCGGGCGCAGGGCGCTGCTTTGCCCGCTGGCGCTCAAGAGCGCCAGCAAGAGCGGCATCCAAGCCAGGCGCAACGCGGCCGCTCGCCCGTTTGCGCCGAGCAGCGCCAAGCCTATCAACGCCACAAAGAGCAGCAGCATGGCGAACAGAAAGAAAGTCGCTGTGGTGCCCAGCGCAGGGATCGTCCAGAGCGTGGGCAAAAAGGTGCCGACCAAGCTGCCTAGCGTCGAGATGGCGTATAGCCGCCCTGAGACCTTGCCCGCCTCGCCCACTGATTGCACTGCAATGCGCACGGCAAACGGCGAGACGCAGCCCAAGAGCGTGATCGGCGCGGCGAACAGCACCAATACCGCCACGAACGAGCCAAGCGCCACGCCTGCCTCAAAGGCGCTGACTGCGCTCGCTGCGGCGCTCAGCACAGGGCGCGCCACAAGCGGCACCAAGCCGCTAAAAAAGGCCGCCCAAGCCATGATCTGGTAAAGCTGCTCCGCACGCGGCGCCCGATCGGCCAGCCAGCCGCCTACAAAGTAGCCGACCGTCAGGTAGAGCAACATCAAGCCGATCACGTTCGCCCAGACCAAGTTACTGGTGCCGAAGACGTTGCCGAGCAAGCGCGAGGCCGTCAGCTCAATGGCAAGCGTAGTCATGCCGCTGGTGAAGACGGCTAGCAGCAGCCAGCGCTTGCCGTGCGCGCTCAAGGATTGCATCGTCGGTATACTTCAAGCGGCTGTGCCGCATCCGAGCTCTTGCCGATCACAGTTTGGCTCATCTTCTGCCAGGTCTCTCAGTGCTGCTAGATCGCAAATTCTAGTCCATAAGGGCAAAGCAAGCTGCGCTCATCGCCTAACGCGGAAAGGGCAGATCGGGCTGTTGCAAGTCGGCGATGAGTGTCGGATCAAGCGCGTTGATGGCCTCAAACGAACACAAAGGAATGTTCGTCAGGCGTGTCGTGGCAACAGGCTGCTCAGGATTGAAGGCATTATAGCTCTGACGGGCTATCTCCGCCATCAGCGCCGACGACTCTTCAAATTCAAGCCAACGGCGATTGTACATCAGCACAGTCAGCACGAAGTCGCCCTTCGGCGTGAAGATGATCGCCATATCGCCGTGTGTCTCGGCGGCCCAGCCGTGCTTGCGCGCCAGGAGCGTCTCAGGCGGCAAGCCCATCTCCAGCAAGCCATTGATGCGGTTAGCGCGTAGCACGCGCAGCATGCGGCGGCACTCCACAGCGCTGATCTCCTGCGGGAAGGCCGCTGGCAGCGCGCCACTGCCATCACGAGCGCAATAATACAGACTCGCTAAAAGCATGCCCAGGTCTTCAGGCGTCGTCTGGTTGGATGGATCGGGATTGGTGTAGGACTGATCGGCAAGAATCGGCACGGGCACAAACGGCTGTGGCGTTGGCGTCGGCCCGATCACGGCTGCGCCTGTGAAGAACGAATTGGCAAGGAAAGTATTCTTCAAGCCGAGCTGCTGCATGGTCTCAGTGACGTACAGCGCGCCGCGATACTCATCGCCTTCGCCGATGATCTTGAGCAGCGCGTTAGACGAGAGATTCTCGCTGCAGATGATCATCTCAGCGATCAAGCGCGCTTGTTGTGGCGTCGGCGCCGAAGACGTCTTGCGGAAGAAAGCGACCAGCAGCGGCACTTTGATCAAACTGACGCCGCTGTAGGCTACGTTCGGATTGATATTGACGCTCTCGCCTGTCTGCAAGTCCATCAAGAAGACAGACGCTTGCTTGCTTGTGAACGGCACGAAGTTTCGGCTCAGCAACAGCGCGTAGATGGACTCAGCCAGCGCGCCGAGCGCAGGATTCGTGCTGCTGCGCGGCGTGGCCGACCAAAATGGCTCAGCCGTGACGATCATCAGCGGTGTCGGCGTCAGGATTGGCGCGCCGAAGCTGCGCTCATCTGTCAGCGGCACGCTGTTCAGGTCGCCGATGATATTGACCGTGTCGCGGAAGATCCAGCCGCGCCCTGTCACATAATTCGGATAGACAATCTCCAGCCATGGGAAGGTAGCGTGGCGGCGCAGGACGGCGTAGCGTTCGCCGCGCCGAATCTCGCCGATGCGCGGGAAATCTATGCCTGGGCCGAAGCGCACATTGGCGAAGTCAATTGCCTCGACGTAGACAGCGGCGATCAGCGTCTCAGGCGTTGCAGCGGCCTCAGGCGCTGACACAGGCGCCGTTCCCATGATCGGCGCGCTGCCTGTCAGTGGCGTAGCGCTCGGCGCGCTCAGGTCAGGCGGCGCATCGGTTGGGCTGAGGCTCAAGACCTGTTCAGTGTATGGCACAGCGGCCAAACTGCCTGTGATCGTGACCAAATCCTTGAATACCCAGCCTTGCCGATCGGGCAGTTGCAGCAACAACCAAGGGAAGCGCGCGCTCTGGCCGATGATAGGATAGCGCGTGCCGCTAGTGATCTGGCCGACGATCGGATAGCTGATGCCAGGGCCAGCGCGCAAATTGGCGCGCTGGATGGCCTCGGCTTGCGGCTGAGTTTGCCCGAAAGCGGCGCTCAGGCTGAGCAAGGCAATCAAGCCGAGCGCGCTGACCAGGCTCAAGCGAAGGCTAGCTCTTCTCAGCATAGGGCAGGCACCTCGCTAGCGGCAAAAGCGCGCTGCATTGGCTGAGTCGCCTGCGGCTTCAAAGGCGCGGCACGCCAACTCGCGCGTGTTCAGGTAGGTCGGCGCGATTTCCATCAACGTGGCGAAGACTTGCGCCGCCAGGGCGAAATTGCCGGCGTCCAAGTAGCTGCGCGCGCTCAGATACAGCTTCGTGGCGTTGACGGTGAACTGCCAGTCGGTATCGGGCAGGGCGCGTATTTTGAGCGCCTTCTCAATCACGACGACCATCTCGCTGAGGCGCCCTTCGAAGCGGTACTGATTGCCAAGCGCCTGATAGACCGTGACGAGCATGTCTTCGACTTCGCGGCGGCGGAAGGTGCCGTCAAGGGCGCGCAGCGCCTCGAGCCAGCTCATGGCGTTTTCCCAGTCGCTGCGGCGCAAGGCTTCCTGCCCGCGGGCGAAAAGTTCTTCAGGCGTGAAGGTGCCGCTCGCCAAAGTTGGCGTCAGCGGCTCGGGCGGCGCCGTAGGCGTGGCAGTCGGCGGCGCTGGAGTCGGCGTGGCCGTGGCGAGCAAGCCCGCTTGCGCCGTGCTGAGGCATTCGGCGGCGCTGCGGTTGAACGGCTGCTGCTCTAAGATGTACTGGCAGCGTCCACGCGCCAAATTGAACTGTTGATTAGCGAGATCATTGGCAGCGAGCGTCAACTGACCTTCTAAAGTGCCTGCCAGTGCCACAGCGCGTTGCGTCTGGCGCAAAATGCCGCCATCGCGCCAGCCGGCAATGCCCGCCAAGCCGACCACTGCCACGCACATAAATAGCAAGAAGAGCGCCACTGTGCCGAGCAGCAAAGTATTGCCGCAGCCGCTCGGCTGCAGGTCGTCTTCCTCAGGCGGCAGCGGCACGCGGCGCGGCTGTGTATCTTCAAGGTTTGGTGCATCGCTCATAGAGTGATAAGCCTCTCATTGGCAAAAGCGCTCAAGGGCAAGAATGTGCGTCCATCATACTCGCCGAAGAGCGTGATTGGCGTGCCGCCGCTGATCGCCAACAAGCGCGCTAGGCACATCGGCTCGAGCGCTGTGAGCCGCATGGCATCGCCGTTTGAGTCGACAAGCATAAGCGCGCCATTCTCGTAAAATGGCACCAACTGCGCGATCAGCATCGGAAAACGCTCGAGCCATGGATTAGCGCTGAGCGCGGCCGCGTATGCGCCCAAAGCTGCCCGCAGACTCGGCTGCGCTTGCGGCAAGCCCTTCAGCGCTGCCTCTTCAGACTCGCGGCTGCGCGCCACGACGCGCAATGGATAAGCGCTCGGATAGTACACACACTCTGTCTCCAGCCATGTGGCAGGCGGAAATGAGCGATCGATGCTGTCCATTCTCGAATAGGGCTCGTAATCGAGCAAGAGCGCCATCTTGCCCGTCCTCATGCCGAGCAACCAGGTGCGCTGCACAGTCAGCCATTCGCTTTCATCTATCTCAGTGTGCCTGCCCAAAGCCAGCCACAAGTCGTGCACGCCACTTTGAGTCAACACGTCCGTTTTTCGCTCAGTGAAGCCGATCGCCCTGCGCAGATCGGCTTGCTGCCCAGGCGAGAGTGCCTCGAGGCGCGCATAGCCTTCCACGAGCAGGTGCAAGCGGCCGAGCGCTTCAAGCAGGCGCGGCGACCAGTCGGGCTCGGATTGCAACATAGCGCCGATGGCTCTCAGCTGGTGTGCCACGCCGCCTGCCTGTGCATCCTGCAAAAGCTTGGCGATAGCTTCCCACGTCTCGAGACGGCGGACGGACTCGGCGCCCAAGCCGCTGCGCACCAGATCGCGCAGCCATTGCGCCAAGGTTTGCAAGCCGCTGCGCACATTTGCCTCGCGCGTGGCAGCCCGCTGCGCTTTTTGATCGCCTTTTGCCTTCGTCATAGCGTGCCTATCATACCGAATCGCGCTGCGCCTTGCCATACGCTAGAATTAAGAGACACTCAAAATTTTTTGCGAAAGGCTCATTTATCATGCGTCGTTTCAGGCGAATCCTGCTGGTTTTAGTGTTGATCGCGGTGCTTGTTTTAGGCGCAGCAGGCGGTCTAGTTGCCTATACGCTGCAGCGTCCTTTGCCGCAGCTTTCAGGCACACTCAAGTTGAACGGTTTGAGCGCGCCGGTGACCATCTATCGTGATGCGCAGGGCACAGCGCACATCTATGCGCGCACAAGCCGCGATCTGTTCTTCGCGCAGGGCGTCGTCCACGCTCAGGAGCGCTGGTGGCAGATGGAATTTCAACGGCATGTTGGGCAAGGGCGCATCGGCGAATTGACTGGGCGCGTTGAGAGCGTGCTGCGCTCCGATATGTTCATCCGCACCGTCGGCTGGAAGCAAGCCGCCGAGAATGACCTGCGCGCGATCTCAACGGAGTCGCGCAGCGTCCTGGAGGCCTATGCGAGCGGCGTCAACGCCTACATCGGCGGGCGCAGCCCATCTGACCTGGCGCTCGAGTACACGCTGCTCGGCTTGACGGGCGTGAACATCGCCATTGCGCCATGGGAACCTTTGCACAGCGTGGTTTGGGGAAAAGTCTTGGCGTGGCAGCTCTCGGGCAACTTTAACTTTGAGCTGAACTATCTCAACGTGGCACAGCGCTTGGGCGAGGCCAAGGCCGCTGAGTTCCTGCGCGCCTGGCTGCCTGAATTCCCGTACGCATCGCGCCAGAGCATCATCCAAGAATCCGACCTGCCAATCCTGCCTGCTGTGCCGCGATCCAGCACCCAGCAGATCGCGCCACAGCGGCTTGGCATCCTGCAGCGCGTCATTGCGAATGGCCTCGATGCAGCCCAGATCGAACGTGCCTTCAGCGGCGCCGCTAGCAACAGCTGGGTCGTGAATGGCACGCGCACCGCCAGCGGCAAGCCGCTCATGGCCAACGATCCGCATCTAGGGCCGCAGATGCCCTCGCTGTTCTACAGCATTGGCTTGCATTGCGCGCCTGTGAGCGCCGAGTGCCCGTACGATGTGGTCGGTTTCAGCTTGCCAGGCACGCCAGGCGTGCTGATCGGTCACAATGGACGCATCGCCTGGGCCTTGACCACGCCCTATACCGATACCCAAGACTTATACGCTATCCAGCTCGATCCGAGCAATCCCGATCAGTACATCGTAGATGGCGAGACGCTGCGCATGGGCGTCTCTAACGAAGAGATTCGTTTCGGCGACGATCCCAGCAGCTTTTTCATGCGCGTGCGCCAGACGATCTTCGGCCCGATCATCACTGACCTGCCTGCCTATGCTGAGTATGGCGCCGAGAAGCCGCTAGCGTTGCGTTGGGCAGGCAACGATCCTGAGAATCCTTACGATCTGATTGGCGCGCTTTTGGCCGTTAACCGCGCCCAGAACTGGGAAGATTTCCGCGCTGCGCTAGTCGGCTGGCAAGTGCCGTCGCAAAACTTTCTATACGCTGATGTTGACGGCAACATCGGCTACATTTTGCCCGGCAGAGTGCCGATTCGCGCCGCTGATCACAATGGCTTGACGCCCGTTGACGGCAGCACGCGCCGCTATCTATGGCAAGGCTACCTGCCCTACGAGCATATGCCGCGCTTGTTCAACCCTGAGCGCGGCTACATCGTAGCGGCCAATCAGCGCATCGCGCCGAACGCCTACGCTGCGCAATTGCAAGAGCG
>RFIM01000138.1 GCA_003695215.1 Chloroflexota bacterium | reverse complement strand
CGTGTGCCGCTCGGCTGATAAGGCAAGCGATAGCGGTAATGGACAATGTGCCGCGACTCCGGATAGACAGGCTGCGTATCCGTGATCACGCCATTCTCGACGTGATAGCGCGCTTCATCTATGGCGAAGCCGAGCAAGATAGCGCCATCAGGCAGCTGGACGCGCACTGAGGCGAAGCGATCCGCGCCAACTGGCTCATCTGTGCTGAAAATCCGATCCGAAGTGTTCTCAAAACGGATGATCTGCACCACGAATAGGCTATCGCCATCAGGGCTGACCTGAGTGACCACATTTGAGACTTTCAGGACGCTCGGATCGGCCGTTCGCTCGTAGATTTTGAAGGGCAATTCGAGCGTCGGCGCGCGCGGATCGCCGACAATCGGATCGCTGGCGAAATAGCGCCCATCAATCACAGCTGCTGTGAAGTAAGAGCGCTCAGCGCTGATCGGCACATCCTTGAAGACGAACTTGCCGTCAGCATCGGGTTTGGTCTTCAGCACAATGTCGTTGAAGGCGCGGTCTACGCTGTGCAACTCAACTTCGAGATCGGCGGGCAGCGCCGCGCCGCGCGTTCCGTTGATGACTTGCCCGCTAACAGTGCCGAGCACTTCGGCAGGTGCAGTGGCGTTCGGTGTGACTTGGGCATGAATCTCTGCCAAAACGGTCGGGTCGAAGGTCGGCTGCGGCGCGTTCACGGCAATGGTCGCCACGATAGGCGGCTCGCCGCCGAGCCCGCTGCAGGCGCTTAAAAAAAAGCTCAGCCCGATCAGCAATGCCAGCCCTGAGATACGTTTCATGGCGCTGTCGTTCTCCGCGTCATGCCAATTTGTGCGCCTTGCGATAAGCCGCAACAGCCTGCTCAATTTGCCGATCCACAGCTGCGTCCAACTCAGCCGCTGTCCGATCGGCTGTCTCAAAAGCGCCGATTCGATCCAGCTCTGCCAGGACTTCAACACCCTGCGCGATCCAGTGTTCGCGCTCAGCCTGATAGCGCGCTTGGCTGAGCTTGCCGAGGCTGTAATCTTCTTCAAGGTCGCGCAGGGCGCTCAAGACGCGCTCATAGTGCTGTTGCAGGCGCTCGGTCAACACGACATCGGCGTGTTCGGCAAAGCGCGAGCCATGGCGCAACAGCGGCGCAGCGATCCATAAAAGCAAGGCGACGATCAGCGCTAGGCTGAGAGCCAGTGCTTCGAGGCTCATGTTCACATTCCTTTCGCCAAAGCGCGCTCGATCATAGCGCTCAGCTGCGCGCGTTTGAGCGGCACCATCACGAACTCGCTGATGTGACCTGTGCGGTCAACGATGAACGTCTCCGGCACGCCTGTGATGCGATACTGCGCTGAGATTTTGGTCTTGTAGTCCAATCCGTTCGGATAGGTGATGCCGAATTCTTTGAGATAGGCTTGGGCGTTGCGCTCGGTATCGGTGTAGGCGATGCCGAGAAAGACGACGTCTTTATCCTTATATTGCTGCCAGACAGCTTCAAGCTCAGCGGCTTCATCGCGGCACGGGCCGCACCAACTGGCCCAGAAGTTGATCACCACCACCTTGCCGCGCAGCGATTCTAGCGCAATTTCCTGGCCGTCAAGTGTTTGCAAGGTGAAGAGCGGCGCCAGGCCCTCGGTCGGTTGTGTTTGCTGCTGATGGCGCAAGCCTAAGCCGAAGATCAGCGCCAAGGCGGTCAGGATCAGCGCAGCGAAGACGGTCACAATGTTGGCGCCGCGTTGGGCAGGTGCAGCTTCAGCCTCAGTAGCCATCTCAGGTTGGGCAATCTGCATTTCGGTCATTACGTCACTCCTCGGTCAACGGCGCGCCGCTAGATCGGCTTCAAGGCGCGCGCGATAGTCTTCATAGGTACGCCTTGGCGCAGGCGCGCTCGGCTGAACAGTTTTGGCCTTGGGCACATCCGAAACGCCTTCGCGGCGCCAACGGAAGAAGAGCACACCTGTGCCGAGCAGCACTAACGCGCTCAGCAGCCAGGGCGTCAGAAGTGCCAGGGCGCGCAGCGTCGGATCAACAGGCGTGCCAACAACGCGATCGCCAAAGCGCGCCACAAAATTCGCGATCACTTGCTCAGGCGTCTTGCCTTCGCTGAGCAACAGGCGCACTTCCTCGCGCCATTGTGCGCAAGCCAGCGTGCCGCAAGCATCCAGCGTGATGTTCTCGCAGACAGGGCAGTACAGCTTCTTTGAGACCGCGTTGACTTCATCGTCGGTCACAGGGCGGCGCGGATCCTCTTGCGCGTAGGCGCTCAAGCTAATAGCGCTCAGCGCCAGGGCGATCAAGATCAGGCTCAAGCAAATTCTCAGCAGACTCTTCATGCCTTTGCTCCTGCCAACTGGCTTGATGGCTCGACTGTGGCTGTGGCGAGTGCAACTCGCCTTTCGGGATACATGCCGATCAACGTGCCGAGAATCAGCAGCAAGCTGCTCCACCAGATTAGGTTGATCAGCGGATTGATGAAGACCTTGAAGGTCGCGTTTTGAGCGCTGATTGGTTCCCAATCCACCAAGAGGACGTAGAAATCGCCTTCAAGCGTGCTGTGCGCTGATGGGATAGTCATTGTGTTCATGCCCTCAGCGTTCGGATAGAAATCGCGGCGCGGACGCAAGCGAGCGACCTCGCGGCCGTCGCGCAGCACAGTCACTTGGGCGATGTCCATGATGCGCCCGTCTTCAGCGATCTGCCCGCCTAGGAAGCCATCGTAGCGCATGACGTAGCCGCCTAGCTCCAGGCTCTGCCCGACAGCGAGCGTGCGCTGAGTCTCTTGTTGATAAAGCTCGCTGCCCAGAGCACCGATGCCGAGAAGGGCGATGCTGAGGTGGATCAGATAGCCGCCATAGCGCCGCCGATTGCGCGCTATTAAGGCTGTGAAGGCCGTGTACCAATTCTCGCCGAGCCTCTTGTGGCGCGCTGCAGCGCCGCGCGCCGTCTCCCAAAGCGCGACTGTGCCGCTCAAGGCGATCAGGCCGTAGATCAGCAGCACGAGCGGCTCGGTAGGCTGCAGCAGCGCCAAGCTCAGCACAACCAGCGCGGCGAGCAATGACGGCGCGATCAGCGCCTTGCCCAAGCGCAGCAGCGTTGTGGCGCCCCACGCCGAGAGCGGCGCCACGCCCATCAGAATGAACAGAGCCAGGAAGAGCGGCGGCGTCACCTGCAGGAAGTAATCCTTGCCGAGCGTGATAGTCGTGCCCATGAACAGCTCGCTGAAGATCGGCGCGCCGAAACTGCCCCAGAAGATGGCGATGAACAGCATCACAAAAATGACGTTGTTCAGCACGAAGAGCGTCTCGCGGCTGAGCCAGCCGTGCAAGCGCCGCTCGTCGCGCAGCTCGCCGCGCCGCCAACGCCACAGCAACAAGCCGACGCTCATAGCTGTGATGGCGAACCAGAAGAAGAAGAGCGGAAAGCCAATGGCGCTGCGTGCGAAGCTATGCACGCTATCGACCAGGCCGCTGCGCGTGGCAAAGGTGCCGAAAATCACTGCGCTGAAGGTGCCTAAGATCAAGAACATATTCCAGACCTTCAGCATGCCGCGCTTCTCTTGGATCATCACGCTGTGCAGGAAGGCTGTGCTGAGCAGCCATGGCAAGAAGGCCGCGTTCTCAACCGGATCCCAGCCCCACCAACCGCCCCAGCCCAGAACATCGTAGGCCCAGCGCCCGCCTAGCACCAAACCTAAGCTCAGGCTCAGCCACGCCAAGAGCGTCCAGCGGCGCGTCGCCTTGATCCAATTGCTGCTCAGGTCGCCGCTGGCGAGCGCCGCCATGGCGAAGGCGAACGGAATGATGAAGCCGACAAAGCCCATGTACAGCAAAGGCGGATGCACAATCATGCCGAAGTGCCGCAACAGCGGATTCAGCCCGTTTGCTGTCTCGGCGAGGCGCACAGCCGAAGGCGGCACGGCGCCGCCAAGGGCGAACACGCCCTTGGCTACGCTATCATCGGGCATGATCCAGTAGCGCTCGAACGGATTCTCAAAGAACAGTGAGAGCGCCAAGAAAGCAGCCAGCACTAGCATCGTGTAAGCGATCACATACGGCATCAAGCGGCGCTGAGCCTGCCAATTCAAAGCGATAGCGCCGAAGGCAAAAGCGCTCATCAAGCCTGACCAAAAGAGCAGCGAGCCCGCTTGCGCACCCCAGAGCGCCGTGATCCGATAGAACGTCGGCGTGTTAGGATCGGTCACATTCCAGACGTACGCGATCTGATATTGCTCAGTCAGCAAGGCGCTCAGCAAGGCGCCTAAGCTCACTAGCATCAGCGGCGCAGTCGCTAAGGCGGCATTGCGCGCACTCAAGAGGCGGCGCTCATCGCGCTGACGGACGCTGTAGAAAGCCATGACGGCCGCGTAGAGCGCCGCGCCAAAGGCGAGGAAAGTGGCGATGAAACCAACTTCTGCCAACATTGCCCCGCCTCACTTCCCGATCGACGGATCGGCGATGCTTTGATTGGGCGCAATCTCATGGTAGCGGCTTGGGCACTTCAGCAGCACTTCTGTAGCGTAAAAGATGCCGTCCTCGCCCAGCTTGCCCGTCAAGATCGCCTGCGCCTCGTTTTGCAGTAGATCGGGCTTGACCTGATCGCGCACATGGACTGCCAGGCGCGTCGCCTTGGGATCGCGAACGGCTTCATGGAGTGTGCGCGCTAGATCGTTGGTCTCAGATGGAATGTTGGCGATAGTGAAGTCGATGATCAGGTTCTGCGGATCGTAGCGAATGCTCTCGCCGATCACGGCGCCGCTGATGCGAACCGTCTTGCCGATGTAGTCGCCTTTGAGCAATTCGTCCACGCTGATGAAATAGCGCGCGCCACTGGCCGTGCCTTGCAAGATTAGGTAGCCAATGCCGACGAACAACACGATCAAACCGATCACATATTTCCACTGAATGCCCTGCGGCGATGCCTCTACAGGCACATTTTCAGGCTTTTCCCAAGCCAACTGGGTCATCTCAATCCCTCCATTCAGCTACGCTTGTATGGTAGAACGGCGCCCTGCGCCTGCGTAGTGACGTTCATCACGCGTCGCGCTGACAAGCGTCACCTCTCATAAGTGCCATTGAGCAGCCGTGCGCCTTGGCGATAAGCGTTGCTTCTGAATAAGTGAAGGACAGCGGCCGCCGTCCTTCACTTATCAACGCTTTCGACGACAGCCTATTGAGCACGCGCCTCGACCTTCTGCGGCAGCATGGCTTTGATGGCGACGATCTGCGCCTGACGCGCTAGGTTAGCCGCATCAGCCAGAATGCGCGCCGATTCCTGTGGGCTGTGGAAGCCTGTGCTGTTCTCGCTGAAGACGAAGTCCCAGCGCATTTGGGCACGGCGATGCAACCAGAGCGCGTCCTTGAGCGCTTCATCGCTCACGCCTGCTTCTTTAGCTGCCTTGATCGCGTCCATGGCGTCCACAAGGGCAGCTTCAGCGCTGCGCAACAGGCTAGCTGTCCGCTCTTGAATGATGCTGACGCGCTCAAGCAAGGCGCGCTCATCTTGCTTATGGCAGGTCTGGCAAGCGTTGTTGATATTGTGAATTGGCGAGCGAATCCAGTGATCAGTGACCTTGAGCGAGCCTTCACGGACGTAAGGCATGTGGCAATCAGCGCAGCTGACGCCGGATTTGTAGTGGATGCTGGTGGTGTATAGCTCGTACTCAGGGTGCTGGATTTTGATCATCGGCGCGCCTGTCTCAGCATGCGTCCAGTCCTTGAAGCCGATATCAGTGTAGTACTGGTCAATTTCATCAATGTTGGTGCCGTTGCGCCATGGGAAGGTCAGGATTTTCTGCTCGCCGGCGAAGTAATACTCAACGTGGCACTGCGCGCAGACGTAGGTGCGCATTTCTTGGCGCGTGGCGTTGCTCACATCAATGCCGCGCGCAGCCATGGCGTTGATGAAGGCAGGGCGCGAGATGCGCAGCTGCATAGTCTTCGGATCGTGGCAGTCGTTGCAAGTGCCGCCGTGCTGCAGCCGATCCGCTAGCTCGGCATAGGGCGTGCTGTTGAATTTCTCCCAGCCTAGCTCAGCGATCAGGATCGTGGCTTCGCCAGCATGGCAGTTGATGCAAGCGCCAGGCTGTTTGTAGGTGATCGTGCCATCTTCCTTGACGACGCGGTTGCGTGCCGTCTGTTTTTGATCGATCAGCGCATAGTAATGCCCGCGCTCCTCGTTGAAGTCCACGCTGAACGGATAGCCGCCCCATAAGCGGCGCAGCACAGGATACTTCTCCAGCTTGTCGATCGGCTCGCTGCCACCGTATTTAGTCGGCATATTATCAATCTGAGTCTTCATAAAAGAGTGGTACTGGCTCGGGAAGTTCTGGCCCCAGACAGCCGGATCCATTTCGTTCTCGGCGATCGCGACAATGCGCACTGGCGAGATCGCGCCTTCCACTTGCCGCGTGTTGATATTCAACAGCAGCAGCGCCAGCGCCACCATGATGACGCCACCGAGCAAGAACGCGCCTGTGAGCAACAGAAATTGCGTACGGCGTTTCAACGGTTGTGTACTCATAGCTCAATAGCCTCCTGGTCTATCACTCGTCATGCCCTACCCGTGAGTGGCAAGCCAGACAATCGGTCGCTTCGCCGCCAACGTGACTCATCTGACTGGTCACAGCGGCATGGCAATACATGCAATTCTCACGCGCGATATCGCGGTTGTATTCGCTAGCGCGAATCGGCTCGTGGAAGTTGCCTGTGGTGAAGGCAAAGGCATGGTTGAAACCATTGCGCGCCTTCGAAAAGTACTTGCTGATCAAACTATCGTGCGGCGTATGGCAATCATTGCACGTCGCCACATTGCGATGGCTTCCGCGCGTCCAAGCGGTGAAGACATCGCGCATGACGTGGCAGTTGGCGCAAGCGTTTGGATCGTCGGTCAGGTAGGAGTAGCCTTTGGCGTACACAAAGGTAAAGCTGCCCAGCCCGACGATACAGCCGAGCATGCCTGCGAGGATCAGCATGATCGGCAAGGGAATGCTCTTGCTGCGCTGCCTCTCAGCTTTTTCCGATACAGATAGCGCTCCATCCATAGTGAGTCTCCTGAAACTGGCGTGACCTTCCGCGCATTCGACGAGCTGTAATTCAAGTGCCTCCTGATCGCTCTCCTTATAAGCTAAAGCTAATGCTCGTTTCAAAAATATCCTTATGGCCTATCGAGCGGTAGTGACTTTTG
>RFIM01000137.1 GCA_003695215.1 Chloroflexota bacterium | reverse complement strand
TCTTTGTGCCGCTTGTTGAGCAATTTCATCAGCGCCTGATCGCGTCCGCGCACTTTGTTTATGTCCAACACATGGCGCAGAATATCCAGCTTAGTCTCGTTGATGCGCAAATAGCCAACTGCCACGCGCCCGCCTGCCATGTTGATCAGCAAATACTCAGGCCTGGGCTGCACGTAGGCCAAGCGCCCTTCCAAAAGTGAGGCGACAAACAAGCCAAGACCTGTCAAGAGCGCCGCCAAGCCGATTAGCGAGAGTTGCTCGTAGGTCAGCAGTGCTTCAGCAAAGCGCGCCTCAGGGATGAAGCGCGGCAATTGCGCCACGGCGCCGACGATGATCAGCAACATGCTAACTGATCGGTAGCGCCGCGCCAATAGACGGTAGACAATTAGCGGATACTTCGTGCCAACCTTCCTCTGTGAGCCTTCTTCTGCCATAGCATGCGCATCCTCTCCTTGAGCTTATTGCCAGGCGCCAATTCTATCATGAGGCGCGCCTTTGAGCGATTCGGGAACTTTTTTCACGCAGGCGCAGTCTTCAGGACTAGAATGGAATAAGGCACTGCCTGAGAAGGAGAAAACTTGGTATGTCGCTGCTCAAAGTGAGCTTGATCCGTCGCGCGCTATTGACAGCTCTCAGTTTCGCTTTAATACTCACTAGCATGAGCACGCTTCAAGCGCAAACCGACCTCGGCGCGCCGCGCATCGTGGCGAGCACGCCTGCGCAGCGCGAGATCGTCTCGCCAACAAGCCTCGTGCAGATCATCTTCGATCAGCCTATGGATCGCGCCAGCGTCGAGGCTGCCTTCCTGATCGATCCGCCTGTGGATGGCACGCTGCGCTGGGCGGACGATCAGACGCTCACCTTTGCGCCTGCTGCGCCGCTGCCGCGCGGCACTGCTTATCTGGTGCAGATCGGCACCGCAGCGCGTTCTGCGCAGGGCACAGCCCTTGAAGAGCGCTTCCGCCTGAATTTTCAGATCGCGCCGAACCTGAGCGTCAGCCAGGTCATCCCGTCGCCAAACGCGGAGAATATCGCCACAAATGCCACGATCACGGTCATTTTTGATCGCCCTGTAGTGCCGCTAGCGGTCACAGGCGCGCAAGCCGACTTGCCACAGCCGCTCAGTTTCACGCCGCTGCTTGAAGGCACAGGCGAATGGATCGGCACAGCTATCTACCAATTCAAGCCAAAGCGTGGCTTGAATGGCGGCACGCGCTACACAGCCAGCGTCAGCCCTGACCTGACCGACATAGATGGCAGCGCCCTTGGCAAGCCCTACACTTGGCAATTCAGCACGCTCGCGCCGCAAATCCTGAGCGTGGCGCCGCAAGGCGACTCCGTGCGCCTTGAGAGCGACATCACAGTCCGCTTCAATCAGCCAATGGACGAAGCTAGCCTGCGCGAAGCCTTCACATTGCGCAACACAGCCAACGGCGCGAATGTAGCAGGTCTGTTGAGCCTAGAAGAGAACGGCACGCTGCTGCGCTTCAAGCCTGCGGCGCCGCTCGCCTTGGAGACGCTCTATCAAGCTAGCGTCAGCGCGGCAGCGCGCAGCGCCAATGGTGAGGCGATCCTGAGCAATCCGCAGACATTCACTTTCCGCACTTTGCCCTTTCCGCGCGTCGTCAGCACACAGCCCGCCAATGGCGAAGGCAATGTGCCGCTCTGGAGCAACGTGAGCCTCACCTACAGCACGCTGATGGATCAGGCGAGCTTCAGCGGGCGCATCAGCCTTGAGCCTAAGCCTGAGCGGCTCAGCTTGAGTGTCAGTGGCAACATGCTCTACCTGAACTTCCCGATGTTGCCCGAGACCGATTACACGCTCACTATTAGCGCAGGCGTAGCCGATATTTACGGCAACGTCCTGAGCGATGCCTTCGTGTTGCGCTTCCGCACAGCGCCAACTGATCCACAGCTGAGCTTGCCCTTCCGCGACTGGATCAGCCTGACCAATGCTTACCGCCCACAAACGAGCTTCCCTGCGGTCACCTTGAATCTGAGCGCCCTGGAGCTGCGGCTGGCGCAACTGACCGCAGATGAGCTGATCGCGCTCAGCGGCAACAGCTACTATCCCGATTGGCGCAATTACCGCTTGCCGCGCGCAGCGCGCCAATGGACGTTGCCGATTGAAGCGCTGCGCAATCGTTTTGTGCGCACAGACGTGATATTGGCGGAAGATGGCAGCAAGTTGCAGCGCGGAATCTACTACCTCGAGCTGTTCGCACCTGAATTCCGCCGCGCGCTCATGCCGAACCTTCAAGAGCCGCGCAAGCAGGTGCTGGCTGTGGTCTCAGCCAATCTGACCGTCAAGCAAGCGCCGAAAGCGCTCTACGCTTGGGCGCACGACTTGGCCACGGGCGCGCCGCTCGCCGATCAGCCGATCAAGCTATACCATCTCGGGCAGAAAATTGCTGAAGGGCGCACTGATGCGCAGGGCGGGCTGAAATTTGAGGTTGCCAGTTCTCCAGAAGATTACAGCGGCTTCTGGCTCGTCCTTGAAAGCGAGGACGCTTTCGGCATCGCGCACACTAGTTGGCGCAGCGGCGAGTTTGAGCCGTACGCTTTCGCAGTCACGCCTGACCTGCAGCCTACAAAGACCGTCACCTATCTGTACACTGATCAACCAATCTATCGCCCTGCCCGACCTGTTTACATACGCGGCATCGTGCGCTTCCAAGATGACGTGACTTTCAACGTGCCGCAAAACGCGCCGATTCAGATCGCTATCCTCGATCCAAGCGGACGCGAAGTCTACAAGCAGACGGCAATGTTGAACGAGTATGGCACTTTCAGCGCACAGTACGACTTGCCGCAAGATGCGCCGCTGGGTACCTACAGCGTGCGCACGCAATTTCGCGGTCAGGGCGGCTTTTTGAGCTTCAGAGTCGCCGAGTTCCGTCCGCCTGAGTTCTTGACCACAGTCAGCGCGGCTGAGCAGCGCTATGCCGATAGTGACCTGATCACGGCCGTGATCGAGGCGAAATTCCTGTTCGGCGGCGGCGTGAGCGGCGCTGCTGTGCAGTGGAAAGTGGTGGCGGATGCAGGTTTCTTCAGCATCCCGCGCGATCGGCGCCTGCTATTTGGCGATGAGTTCATCGGCGGCTATGGCAACTTTCAGCGCGTTGTGGCGCAAGGCAGCGGCACGCTCGATGCGCTAGGCAGGCTTGAGATTCGCTTCCCTGCTGATCTCGGCGAGCAGAAAATCACACAGCAGTTCACCGTTGAAGCAACCGTGACCGATATCTCGAATCAGAGCATCAGCGGGCGCACCACAGTGACTGTCTTTCCTGCTACGGTCTTGGTCGGCATCAAGCCTGAGGCTTATGTTGGCGTGGCAGGGCGTCCGCAGCGCGTCGAAATTCTCACCACTGACTGGGATGCGGCGCCTGTGCCCAATCAAGCTGTCACGGTCAAAGTGACCGAGATCATCTGGCGGCAGGACTCAAGCACTTTCGAATGGCGCGAGCAGCGTACGCCGATCGCTGAGACGCGTTTGATCACAGACGCCGAGGGCAAGGCGCGCTTTGAGTTCACGCCTGAGCGCGGCGGCCTGTTCGAGATCAGCGCTGAAACGCGCGATCCGAGAGAGCGCGTGGCGAGCAGCCGCTTCACGCTTTGGGTGCAGGGCAAAGACGCGATCCAGTGGCGGCAGGACGATCAACGGCTGCCATTGATCTCAGATCGCAAGGACGCTTATTCGATTGGCGAGACGGCGCGCATCCTGATCGCCTCGCCCTTCGAAGAACGCGTCACGGCGCTGATCACGGTTGAGCGTGCCGATATCATCAAGCAAACAACCGTCACCTTTGAAGGCAGCTACACCTATGAGCTACCGATTGAAGGCGT
>RFIM01000136.1 GCA_003695215.1 Chloroflexota bacterium | reverse complement strand
GCGCGGCTATTTGATCACCGATTGGGGCGATTTCGGGCATTGGCAGCCGCCAATGGTTAGCTATGCAGGCTTCGCTTATGGCGCGGCGCTCTCATGGGCGTATCAGGCGAACAAGGATTGCGATCTCGGCGCTTTGCTGAGCCTGTTCGCCTTCCAGGACTCAAGCGGCAAGCTCGGGCCGTTGGCCTTAGAGATTGGCGACGCCTATCGCTTGGTCAACGCGCCGCATCGCAACAGCGCATTGATGGTGCGCGCCTTGTTCGCGCCGCTCTCAGAGATCCGCCAAGGTAAGTTATTGTGGCGTGAGCCTGTGAGCTACGCGCCTGAGGAAGTGCGCGCTGCTATGGCACACATGGAGAACTTGGCAGCGCAGCTGCACAGCACCAAACCGGCCGATCCGTACGTCCTGCGCGAGTATCAGACCGCCATAGGCCTGTGGCTGCATGGTTGCAAGCGGCTGCTGAAAGCCAAAGACGATTCGGCCTACAGCGAAGCAGCGCTAGCAGATGAGTTGCGCCCATTGATGGGCGAATTTGCAGCAAACTGGCTGCAGCGCAGCCGCGTCGGCGGCCTTGGCGATAGCATGACGCGCATGGCGCGCCTGCTAGCCGAATATGAGCGCCATTGACGCGCCATGTCTCTCACAGAGTGGCGCCTGGCGAACTTCACAGATGCATTTCTCAGAACTCTCTAACGCCTTTCCGATTCATCTGTGCTACGCTTTATCAACAGTGAAGTCTCTCTTAGAGGTGGAGCGAGACCTATGATTCGTCTGAGCCGCGCAGGACTCTCTGCGCTCATCCTGAGTGCGTTGCTCTTTGGCGTGGTGCTGGGCAATTTGCTCTCGGCGCCGCCAGCGCGCGTGCAAGGGCAAGATTTGCTCGATGAAGAGACAGCCTTGCTGCAGCGCATCTATGCCCAGGTCAATCCATCAGTAGTGGCGTTAGAAGTGCGCGTACCTGCCAACGTTTCCCTGAGCAGCATCATGCCGTTCATCGATCCGAGCCTGCCCGTCGAGCCGCGCTATCGCATCGCGCAAGGGTCAGGTTTCTTGTACGATCGCAACGGGCACATCGTGACCAACAATCACGTGGTTGAGAGCGCCGATCGCGTCACGGTCATCTTCTCTGATGGCCTGCGCCTGCCCGCGAAGATCGTCGGCACAGCGCCTGATGCCGATATCGCCGTTGTGAAGGTCGATCCTGCTCAAATTTCTGACCTTGAGCCACTGCCGCTGGCTGATTCAGATCAGGTGCGCGTCGGCGAGCGCGCTATCGCCATTGGCAATCCCTTCGGCTTGAACAATACCATGACGCAGGGCATCGTCAGCGCCGTTGGGCGCTCGTTGCGTCAACAGCAGTTCAGCATTCCGCAGATCATCCAAACCGACGCAGCAATCAATCCGGGCAATAGTGGCGGCCCGCTCTTCAACTATCGCGGCGAAGTCATCGGCGTGAACACTGCTATCCGCAGCAATGTGGAGCAATCCGCGGGCATCGGCTTCGCTGTGCCGAGCAACATCGTGCGCCTGATGGCCGATCAGCTGATCCAAAATGGCAGGGTCGAGCATTCGTATCTCGGCATCACAGGCACAACCTTGACCTCGAACATTGCTGAGGCGCTCGGCTTGGACATGCGCACGACCGGCGTCTTAGTCAACAGCGTAGTGACGGGCGGGCCCGCTGCTAGGGCAGGCATTCGCGGCGCCACGCGCGAGATCAGCGTCGATGGCGAAATTGTGCCCGTCGGCGGCGATATCATCACCGAGATTGACGGTATGAAAATCCGAGTCTTTGAAGACTTGCTCGGCTATCTTTTCACGCGCACCAAGCCCGGCGATGCAGTCACGCTGACCATTCTGCGCAACGGCGAGCGGCTTCAGGTGACCGTGCGCTTGATGGCACGTCCGCAGACGCGCTAAGAGCAAGCGCTATTGATCAGGGACGCCGCGGCGTCCCTGATTTTCTCCCAGTCTCTTTCTCACAGAGTCGTGGCCTCGCGTTCCTGCAGCGCCTGCAAGACGCGCCGCTTGACGGCATCGCCGAAGATCGACAAGCCGCTGTTCAGCACGATCAAGCCGAGCGTGCCGAGACTGAACCACGACCAAAAAGACTTGCCCTTGCTCTTGGCGATGATGGCTTGGCCTGTCAGGCTGAGGCCAAAGCCGATCACGATCAGGCCAAGCGGCGCCATCCACTGCCAAGCGCTCAGTTCAGCCAGTTGTTGCTCATCGTACATCATCTGCTCCATAGCACAGTTATTGATCGGCGAAGCGCCATTGGCGCACAAGCGCGTCCAGCATTGCGGCACGCGCAGGGATGCTGCTGATCACTACCTGTTCATGCGCGGCGTGCGCGCCTTCGCCCAGTGGGCCCAAGCCGTCAAGCGTCGGGATGCCCAAGGCCGAGGTGATATTGCCGTCGCTGCCGCCGCCGCTGCCTTCCTCAGGCAAATCCATGCCTAGATCAGCCACGATCGCCTTCAATTGCTCGTAGCTCGCCACCATCTTAGCGTCGCGCTCCATGGGCGGGCGCTGACTGCGCTGAGTCACCTCGATCTTGGCGCCCTCAAGCACAGGCGTCAGGCTCATCAGCGCCTGATGAACGCGCTCGGCTTCCGCTTGAGTCTTGAAGCGCACGTCCACTTGGGCTGTGGCGCGCTCTGGAATCACGTTGAAGGCGCTGCCACCTTGCACAACCGTCACTGAGACGGACGTGCCCAGATCGAGCCGATTCAACGTGTTGATGCGCAGCGTCTGGTGCGCCAGCTCAATCACAGCATTGATGCCTTTCTCAGGCGCATTGCCCGCGTGCGAGGCTTTGCCCATCACGCTGACCTGGTAGTTGGCGATGCCCTTGCGCCACGTCTTGATACCGCCGTTGGTGGCCGCAAACTCCATCACAAGGCACAAGCCCGCTTGGCGCGCCACAGTCTCAATAATTTCCCAACTATGCAGGCTGCCCGTCTCTTCATCAGTGGTGAAAAGCGCCCAGATCGGGCGCTTCGGAAACTCGCCGCGCGCTTGCAAGCCTTCCAAGACGCTCAGCACCACGCCGATGCTGGCCTTCATATCCCATGTGCCAGGCCCGATCAAACGGTCGCCTTCAACGTGCACAGGCCGTTGTGCTAGCGTGCCAATCGGCCAGACTGTATCCAAGTGCATCAGGAAAAGGATCGGCTTGCCGTCAGCTTCGGCGTTCCACTTAGCCAGGAAGATATCGCCGACGTTTTGGCGCGGAAAGCGCGTCAGTTGCGCGCCAAGCGCCTCTAACTTCTGCCACAGGAAAGCGCCGAGCGCGTCCACAGCGGCTTTATCCGCTGTCGGCGTCTCAAAATTCGCCAAAGTGCTGATCAAATCCACAATTTGCGCAAGGCGCGCTTGGTAAAAGCTGACCAAAGCGTGCTGAGTCTGTACGTTCACAGGTGAGGCTCCGATTCCACCAGGCTGCCATGTTATGCACACCAAATATAGCGCGATTCGCCGATTCATTCTACAATTCGGCTGAAGAGCAGGCGGAAAACTTCAGGCGCACATCTGACCGCCCTTGTGCAGTTCCACGCATAGGAAGAGGACTTATGAAGCCACGCGCTCATCTGCTTTTATGGCTCAGCGGACTCCTGATCGCTGCAGCGGCCCTTGTGCCGATCCTGGCCCAGAGCGGCAGGCCGCCGCAAGCGCCGATCATCCGCGCCCAGTATGAAGGCGCCCTATTTGATGGCGTGCCAGGCTCAGCTTGCTACCCAAGGCCCGATGACGCGCCGCTATGCACTTTCGTGGACGAGCCAATGCCGACAAGTACCATCAACGCCCGCGAAGATAAAACAATCGTCTTTGTGATCGAGCCCGACCAGCCCGCGCCACAAGCTTTCAGCGTCGCCTTCATCGATGCTGCGCCGCCTAACGCCGAGCCACCCACACGCGACCTGTTGGCGACTAATGGCGAACTCACGCTGGAAAACCTCAGCCCGAATCGGCAACGCCTGCTGATTACAGCAGTCTATCCTGATGAGAGCGGTCGAGGCGAATTCTTCGTCAGCTACGCCTTTGCTCTGCAAGTCTTGCCGCGCCCAACCGTCACGCCGACCTTCACCGCCACGCCGACGCCGACCAATACCCCTACGCCGACGCCAACAGCCACAGCAACGCTCACCAACACCCCGACTGTCACGCCAACTTCCACAAAGACGCCTACAGCCTTGCCTACAGAGACACTTGAGGCGACGGCACCGCCTGAAAGATCGCCCGTTTTCGTCATCACAGCGACCAGCACGCCTATCAAGGCAACGCCGATTCTTGAAGCCTCTAGCCCAACGCCGACCCTCAGCCTGCCTGCGCCTACGCTTGAGGCCTCTAGCCCAACGCCAACGCTCAGCTTACCCGCGCCTGAGCCGACTATTGCTACCATGCCGCCGCCTAGCCCAACTCCTAGCGCGCTCTTGCCAACTGCCACTTTGGCGCCGCTCAGCGATCTCGGCTACCCGAGCGTGCAGATCGTCATTGGCGATGTCGCCTTCGCGCCTGTGGCCTTGGTCGGCTGCTTGAACTTGCCGAGCGGTCAGCGTTGCCTGAGCACGCCGCTCGAGGCGCCTATCACCCGAGTTGTCGGTGCCGCTGGCAGCATCACACAATTGCAATTCAACGGCGTGCAGCCTGAGTCGGTCACCGCCAACTTGTTCGAAGCAGACGGCGTGGCGCTGCTTGGATCGCAGGCCTTGCCATTGAGGCCGCTTCCTGTGTACATTTTGCCTATCGAGCCAGGCACCTATATTCTGGGCATCGAGGTGGCCTGGCCAGAAGGCTTTGCAACCTATTTCTTCCGTCTTGTAGTCAGCTGAGAGTGTTGAGCCATGGCTAAACAAAGTACAAATGTCGCTAGAGAAGAGAAGAAGAAGCCACGCAATCCATTGGCGCCTGTTTTTGGCTTGGTTCTGGCGCTCGGCTTCGCCGTTGTAGCTTACTTCGCCGCGCAGCTGATCATCCCAGAGGTGCAGCAACTGCGTTTGGTCTACGTAATTGAAACCGTGAGCGAGAGCGGCGCCAAAGAGCTGTTCATTAAGCCACAAGGGCTGCTGATCGTCGGCGGTGTATTGTGGCTGGCCTTGATGGGCGTCGGTTATGCCATAGTGGCAATCATCGCGGGCCCGAGCAAGCGCGACCTGGATAACAAGCGCAAATTGCCGCCACGCAGCAAGCAGCCGCGCGATCTCGGCGAGTGGTAGCGCTCAGCCTTCAGGAGCTTTCGCCATGCTTGAGCAAACGGAGAAGCCTTATCCCATCGAGCGCGCCAAAACCGTCATCGTCGGGCAGTCTGTCCATCGCCTGGATGCGCATGGTAAGGTCACAGGCGAGGCGCCCTATCCAGGCGACATTGACATGGACGGGCAGCTTTGGATGAAAATCCGCTACTCGGATCGGGCGCATGGGCGCATCCTGAGCGTGGACACAAGCGCAGCCGCTGCGCTCGAGGGCGTGGTCGCCATTTTCACGGCCGCCGATGTGCCCTGCAACGAATATGGTTTGATCATCTACGATCAGCCTGTGATTTGCGGCCTTGGCGGCCCTAACGCCAAGCCAGGCGCTGATATCGTGCGCTGCTACGCCGACTGTGTGGCAGTTGTCGTGGCAGAGACCGAGGCGATCGCTGCGAAGGCGCGCGATTTGATCAAGGTCACCTATGAAGACTTGCCCATTGTGACTGATCCTGAAGCCGCTATGGCCGAAGGCGCGCCACAGCTGCACGCCAACTATCCGAATAACATCCTGTGCCATTACAAAATTCGCAAGGGCGATATGGCGCAAGGCTGGGCACAAGCGGACGTGGTCGTGGAGGGCGTTTACACCACAAGCTGGCAAGAGCATGCCTATCTGCAGCCAGAGGCGGGCTTGGGCTACATCGATGAGCAGGGACGCGTGACTGTGATCGTAGCAGGGCAATGGGCACATGAGGATCAAAAGCAAATTGCGCACGCGCTGAATTTGCCGCTCGATCAGGTGCGCGTGATCTACACGGCCATTGGCGGCGCTTTCGGCGGGCGCGAGGACATGTCCGTGCAGATCGTCTTGGCGTTAGCGGCCTGGAAGCTCAAGCGTCCCGTCAAGATCATCTGGAGCCGCGAGGAGTCGATTCGGGCGCACCATAAGCGGCATCCGATCAAGATTTACGCCAAGTGGGGCGCCACGCGAGACGGCAAAGTCGTGGCAGTCGAGTCCAAAGTTATCGGTGATGGCGGTGCCTATGCCTACACCACCAGCAAGGTGATGGGCAACGCCAACCTCTTGGCGACAGGCCCTTACTGCATCCCGAATATTCACCTGGATACCTACGGCGTCTTCACGAACAACATCCCGAGCGGCGCTTTTCGCGGCTTTGGCGGGCCGCAGGCGCTCTTCGCAGCGGAAGGGCAGATGAACAAGCTGGCGGAGGCGCTCGGCATGGATCCAGTGGCCCTTCGGCTGCGCAACGTGCTGCGCGAAGGCGATCTGCTCTCGGTCGGCACGCCGCTGCCGCAAGGTGTGACCATTGACCGCGTGGTGGCGGAATGCGCACGGCGCAGCGGCTACTGGGAAGAGACGCCTGAAGGTTGGCGGCGCAAGCCTGTGGCACAGCCCGCAGAGCCGCACAAACGGCGCGGAGTCGGCTTTGCCTGTGGCTTCAAGAACGTCGGCTTCAGCTTTGGCTTTCCAGAGCGCGCTTGGGCAACAGTGGAGCTGCACGGCGATGCCGAGATCGAGCGCGTGATCGTCCGCCAAGCGAGCGCAGAAGTCGGTCAGGGCGCGCACACCGTCATCGCGCAAATGGCGGCTGAGGCGGTCGGCGTGCCGCTGCATAAGGTGACGCTGATCTCGCACGACACGGCACAGACCGACGACGCCGGCAGCGCATCGGCCTCGCGGATCACCTTCATGGCGGGCAATGCCGTGCGCGGCGCCGCCGAGCTCGCCTTGCAAGCCTGGCGCAATGAGGAGCGGCCTGCCATTGGCACTTTCAAGTACCGCCCGCCTGCCACCACGCCTTACGATCCTGAGACAGGGCGCGCCGAGCCAAACTTCGCCTATGGCTATGTGGCGCAAGCCTTTGAGGTCGAAGTCGATCTGGAGACTGGGCAGGTGACGGTCTTGCGAGCGGTCTCCGCTAGCGATGTCGGGCGCGCCGTCAATCCTGAGCTAGTGCGCGGGCAGGTGGAGGGCGCCATTGTGCAAGCCGTCGGCTACGTGCTCTACGAGAATCTGGTGGTCGAAAACGGGATGATCAAGAATCCGTATCTCTCCAACTACCTGATTCCGACCGTCGGCGATATTCCGCACCAGGTCGAGTCGATCATTTTAGAGTACGCCGATCCAATCGGGCCGTGGGGCGCGCGCGGCATGGCCGAGATGCCCTACTTGCCTGTGGCGCCTGCAATTGCGGCCGCCATCCGCGAGGCAACAGGCGTCTGGTTCGATAGCCTGCCGCTGACGCCCGATCGCGTCTATCTGGGCTTGCGCGCAGCAGGAGCGCTAGAAGGTGCGCGCTAATCCGCTGATCCTACTGCGCGGCGGCGGCGATCTGGCCTCAGGCGTTGCCTATCGGCTGCGCAAAGTCGGCTTGCCCGTGGTGATCACAGAGCTAGCCAAGCCGCTGGCTGTGCGCACGACCGTCAGCTACGGCATGGCGGCTGTCTACGGCGCCGTGATCATCGAAGGCATTGTGGCGCGGCGCGCCACACTGGCGAATCTGCCTGAGCTATACGCTATGCTTGATGCGGGCATCATCCCTGTGCTGATCGATCCTGAGGGCGCGTCCATTGCTGCACTGGAGCCTGCAGTGGTCATTGATGGGCGCGTAGCCAAAACGCGCTTGGATACGCACATCGATCAGGCGCCGCTAGTGATCGCACTCGGCCCTGGCTTCGTGGCAGGCGAGGACTGCCACGCGGTGATCGAGACCAATCGCGGCCATCACTTAGGGCGAGTCTACTGGCGCGGCAGCGCCGAGCCTGACACAGGCTTGCCTGCCAACTTGAACGGCAGGCAAGCTGAGCGCGTCTTGCGGGCGCCTTGCGATGGCTTGGTGACGCAAGTGGCAGTCATCGGCTGCGTCTTGCGCGAAGGGCAAGTGATCGCCCGAGTCGGCGAGACGCCAGTGCATGCGCCTTTTGATGGCGTGCTGCGCGGTTTGATTGACGACGACACGCCTGTGGTCAAAGGCATGAAGATCGGCGATCTCGATCCGCGCGTGCGCCGCGAACATTGCTTCACTATCTCCGATAAATCGCTCGCGGTCGGCGGCGGCGCTCTGGAGGCTGTCCTGGCCGTGCCGCTGATCCGCGCCATACTCAACGTGCGGCAAAGTTGGTCAGCTGAACACAAGAGGGCCTGATGCGGCGCATCGTACTCTACATCTTAGCGCGGCTAGCTGTGCTGCTGATAGCTGTGATCGCCTATCTGCTCTTGCTGCCGATTCAGATCAACACGGCTGACGGCTTCTCGATCGCCTTTCCCGAATTCATCCGCTTCAGCGATCTCGGCTTGGCGTTCCCAGAGCCGATCAACTGGGCCTATCTGTTCTGGCTGCCTGTGCCGTTGATCCTGATCGTCATCGGCTTCGAGCTCATCCGCTTGTGGCTCGGTCGGGCGAGGTGAGCGACCATGCGGCTGCGAGAAGCGCTCAACGTACAACGCGGCGAGGTGATCGCCTTCATCGGCGCAGGCGGCAAGACTTCAGCGCTCTTTCGGCTGGGTCACGAGCTAGCCGCTGAAGGTTGGCGCGTGTTGGCGACAACGACCACGCGCATCGCAGCTGAGGAGCTGGTTCACGTGCCCAGTGTCGTCGCTACAGACGCGAGTGGCACCTATCCGCGCCCAGAGGCACTTTCGCGCGCTCTCAGCCAGCACGGCTTCACCTTTTTGTACCACACGGTCGTCAACAGCGGCGGCGTCGAGAAAGTGGTCGGCGTTGCGCCTGAGATGATCAACAAGCTGCTGGATAATGTGGATTCAGACGCGATCTTGATCGAGGCAGACGGCGCACGGCGCCTGCCTTTCAAAGCGCCTTATGCGCACGAGCCTGTAGTGCCAAGCGCCACGACGCTGGCCGTGCCAGTGGTCGGCATCGATTGCGTCGGTCAGCCTTTGGACGAGGCGCACGTCTATAACCCGCAAGCCATGATCGATGAGTACGGCTATCCCTATGGCGAGCGCGTGCGCTGGATGTGGGTAGCTTCAGTGCTGCGCAACCCGACGCTCGGCTTGAAAGGCATCCCTGAGCGAGCGCGCATTGCGGCGCTGATCAACAAGGTGCCCGAGAGCGGCTTAGGGCGCAACTTAGCGCGCTTGATCGGGCGTTTGGCGCTGCGCGAGCCGCGCCTGAGCGCTGTGCTGTGTGGCTCAGTCCAAGCTGCCGAGCCGATTTATGAAGTCCATCAGCGCGTGGCAGCCGTGATCTTGGCAGGCGGGCTTTCACGGCGCATGGGCCTACCTGAGTCCTCAAAGGTGCTGTTGCCGTGGGAAGGCGATAAGCCGATCATCCGCGTGATCGCCGAGCGGCTGAAGCGCATGCGCCTTGACGACATCGTGGTAGTGACAGGGCACGTGGCCGAGCGCGTGCGCGCCGCTCTGAAGGAAGAGCCTGTGCGCTTTGCGCATAATGCCGATTACGCCACAGGCGAGATGCTCTCATCGCTGCAAGTTGGCCTGCGCGCTTTAGATGAGAGCATAGCGGCGTGCCTTGTGGTGCTAGGCGATCAGCCGCAGATAGATGGGCGCATCGTTGGCCAGCTGATGCAGGCGTACGCCGAGAAGCGCGGCAAGATCATCGCGCCCAGCTACAAAGGCAAGCGCGGGCATCCGATTCTGATCGATCGCAGCCTATGGCAGGATTTGCTGGCCTTGCCGCACAGCGGCGCGCCGCGCGATGTGATCAATGCCAACGCACATCAGACCTATTATGTAATCGTGGACACAGATAGCGTCTTGCGCGACGTTGACACGCCCGACGATTACCGCCAGGCGCGCCGTCACGCCGATTTGCCCTAACTGCTGAACAAAAGGAAAGCCCTACAAGCATGCCTGAAGGGATTGCTGCCCCGTTGACGCTGCTCGTCATTTTACTGACCTACATCGGCGTGGCGGTAGGTCAATTGCCGCGCGTGCGCATGAATCGCGCCACAATTGCCCTGGCAGGCGCCGCAGCGCTGATCGCCCTTGGCGCTATTGATGAACAGGAAGCCTACGCCGCGCTCGATCTCGGGACCCTGACCTTGCTTTTCAGCATGATGGTCATCAACGTGAACTTACGCATGTCAGGTTTTTTCGGCTTGGTTGGCGCTAAGGTCTTGCGCTTGGCGCGGACGCCACAGGCGCTCTTGGCGCTGATCATCTTCGCAGCAGGCGTGTTATCGGCGCTCTTCCTGAACGATACAATCTGCTTGATGCTGACGCCGTTTGTGGTCGAGTTAACGCGCCGCTTGAAGCGCGATCCAATTCCCTATCTGATCGGCCTGGCCACAGCGACGAACATCGGCTCAGTGGCCACCATCACAGGCAATCCGCAGAATCTGATCATCGGTCAATCGAGCGGCATTCCTTATCTGACTTTTCTGCTCAGCTTGGCGCCTGTGGCGCTAGTAGGCATGGCGATCAGTTGGGCCGTGATCGTTGCGCTGTACCGCGCTGAGTTTCGCGGCGCACTTCAGGAAGCTGCCATGCCTAATGTGCGCACCTACCAGCCGCTGTTGACACGCTGCTTGATTGTGCTGTTCGGCTTGATGATAGCCTTCCTGCTCGGCTTGCCAATCGCGCCATCGGCATTTGTGGCAGCAGGCTTGCTGCTGATCTCGCGCTTGCGTCCGCACAAATTGCTCTCGCTAGATTGGGAACTCTTGGCTTTCTTCAGCGGTCTGTTCATCGTGACGCACACGATCGAAGTGACAGGGCTGAGCGCCGCCATTTTTGAAGCCACGGCGCCGATTCTGCGCGGCGGCATTGCACAGCTGAGCCTAGTGACGGCAGCGCTCAGCAATTTGGTCTCGAATGTGCCAGCAGTGCTGCTCTTACGCCCGGAGATGGCGCAATTTTCTAATCCGCAGCAAGCTTGGCTGGCTCTGGCCATGTCTTCGACTTTGGCGGGCAATTTTACTCTGCTTGGCTCAGTGGCGAATCTGATTGTGGCAGGCATTGCGGCGCGCATGGGCGTGCGGCTCGGCTTCATGGCATATTTGCGCGCGGGCGTGCCGATCACGCTTCTGAGCATCCTGTTCGGCATCTTGTGGCTGATGCTGATCGCCACGCTATAGCTGCACATGCCTGGTTTATTGCAGCATCCTTCTCCTGCTTGCATCAAGGCTTACCATCCCGCCACACAGCAAAAGTGCATGTTTTAATGCACAGGCCGCTGAACAGCTGTATAATGAGTTTGGAATTGGCAATGCAATCAACGCGAGACAATAAGACAATGTGCGGCATCTACGGGCACTTCAGTAGAAATATTTCTGATAGCAATCTTGTAAAATTGATGGGCGCCTCACTGGTACATCGCGGCCCTGATGGCCAAAGCATTCACCAAGAGCCTCATCTCACTTTTGGAGCAACACGACTAGCGATCATCGATCTCAGCGCGCCGCCTGGCGTGCTTTTTAATGAAAATCGCACTGTAGCCGTTGCTTTCAATGGTGAGATTTACAATCATCAAGCCCTACGCGCGGAACTCGAGGCAAAAGGGCATTGCTTTGCCACTCGCACCGATACCGAAGTGCTTGTGCATGCTTACGAAGAGTGGAATATTGGCTTGCTGGAACGGCTGCGCGGCATGTTCGCCTTCGCGCTCTGGGATGGCGCGCAGCTGCTCTTGGCGCGAGACCGACTGGGCGAGAAGCCGCTCTACTACGCCGAGTGGGATGGCGATTTCTACTTTGCCTCTGAACTGAAAGCGCTGCTGCGCAGCCCTAAAGCTCAGCGCTGCCTCAATCTTCAGGCGCTGATGTGCTACCTGACGCTTGGCTACGCGCCGCCGCCGCTCACACCTTTTGAGGATATCCACAAGCTCGGCGCAGGCGAGTACTTGCTAGTCACAGCACAAGGCCTCAGGAAAGCGCGCTACTGGCAGGCAAAAGTAGATCAGGCTGAACGACGCGCCTTGCCTTATCCCGAAGCTGTGCGCAGCGTCCGCAAGGCACTTGAAGAAGCTGTCGCTAACTGCCTGATCAGCGATGTACCAGTTGGCATCTTCCTGAGTGGCGGTGTAGACTCAAGCGCGATTGTTGCGTTAGCGGCGCGCCAGCTTGGCGCTCGACTTCACACCTTCACAGTTGGCTATGATTTTCCCGAAGGTAGCCAGAACGACCTGAAGTTCAATGTAGATGTGCGTTATGCGCAGCTGATCGCGCAGCGCTATGGCACACAACATCATGTCATCCGCATTCCGCAAGACGAACGCCTAGCACAGCGACTGCCATACCTGGTTTACAGCATCGATGAGCCGAATGTGCAGCCGCCAATGGTGCAAGTGGCGCACGTCGCCGCTTTGGCACGCCAGAACGGCGTGCCTGTCATGTTGAGCGGCGAAGCTGCCGACGAGCTGTTCTTCGGTTATGAATACTACCGACTCGACCATCGCTTGGCGCAATATCTCAAAGTGCCTGCGCTGCTGAGACATCATGTCCTGGATCGCTTGCTCAAGCGCCTGCCACAGCGTTTCAGCGCATTGCAGAATCTGGCAAAGCGCGCTCAGCTGACCGACCCTGTGGCGCGTTACCTAACTTGGACACAGCTGATGGCACCAGAGCGTTACAGCAGCTTGTTGCGCGATCAAAGTGCAGCCCAAGTGCAGCAACAGGCGCTCTACGCGATGATCAGCCAATGGCTGATGGCGCCGCGTAGCGATCATTTCGCAGAGCGCATTGCTTATGCCGACCTGAACCTGAACATGGCTGAGAACTTGAACATGCGGCTCGATAAGATGAGCATGGCGGTCAGCGTAGAAGTGCGCTCGCCTTTTCAGGACTATCGGTTGGCAGAACTTGCGCTCAGCTTGCCGTTCAGCTACAAGCTCAGCACACAGCGCACTAAAATTGTCCTGCGCGATGCTGTGCGCGACCTGCTGCCTGAAGCAATCTTGAAGCGACCTAAGTGGGGCTTCTTCCCGCCTGCTGCGAAGTGGCTGCGCGGCGCCCTGCGTCCATTGCTAGAGCGCTTTGTCTCGCCCAGCGCTGTGGCAAAGGTCGGCCTGTTCAAGCCTGAGGCCGTTCAGGAGATCGTTGAGGCGCACCATACAAGTCAGCGCTATGAATTGTGGGCGATCTGGGGCTTGCTCGTCTTCCACATCTGGCACGCCATTTACGTCAGCGGCGAGCTGACCTTAGAGTCGCCCTTGCCGGCTGCGCAGCTGCTCTTCTAGCTGAGGCCACGCTTGGCACGCCGATCTCAGTCTTGGATCGGCGTGCAGGAGACTTTATCGTTCGGAATGCCCTGCTCGCGTTGGCTCTTGAGCTTGAAGTAACAGTCCACCACAGCTTTGGCCACAGGCAAGGCGTTGGCAGAGCCTTCGCCGGCGTTATAGACAAAGGCGATCACGCCGATCTCAGGCTTTTCGTACGGCGCGTAGCCGAAGAACCAGGCGTGCGCCGGCCACTGACCTGGCTTGCAGAGTTGGCGCGCCGCAGCGATATCATCGCAGTACTCGGCCGTGCCTGTCTTGCCCGCTGTTTGCACATAGCCGAGATCGAAGCGCTTGGCAGTGCCACCGCTGTTGATGACGGCTTGGCGCATGCCCTCTTGGATCACGCCCAGATTGAAGGCGCTGATGAACGGCGGCTGATAGTTGCGGTAGAGCGCATCGTTGATGAAAAGCGGATTGCACACGCCGCCGAAACGGTAGCCATATGGAATATGGACGGTATAGGTGATCTGTCCGCGCCCTTCCAGCGTCACCGTGCGCCGATAGTTCTGCTTGAATTCTTCAGTGCAGTCGGGCAAGCTCGGATCGTAGAAATCAGGGTTATTCGGGTCTTTGTACGGGCTGCGCGGCTCGCAAATGCAGGCAAGGCTGTTCTTGCCCTGCAGCAGCATGTCTTCGCGCATGTTCAGCACAGCAATCTGACCTGGCTCGGGCGGCAAGAGCGTGCGCGCCACTTTGGGCGTGAAGGGCGTGAGCACGTTGCCTTCAGGGTCGAGGAAGCTGTGCAGGATCGTCGGCTGGTAAAGCGTGCCGCCGTTGGCGAGCGCAGCGCTTGCTACCAGCAGCTGCAGCGGCGTGACCGTCACATAGCCCTGCCCAAAGGCCGCGTTGTAGGTATCGCCTGTAGACCAGCTCTCGCCGTAGTTGCGGCGCTTCCAAGTGCGATCGGGCATGCGCCCGCCGTTCTCTGCGGGCAGCTCAATGCCTGTGCGCACGCCAATGTTGAGCGCCGTGGCGTAGCGATTCAAATTCTCAATGCCCAAGCCGCCTGGCTTCAGCACCATTGAGACGTTCGGATCAGGATTGCCGCCGCCGACCTGATAGAAGTAGACATCACAGCTCCAGGCAATGCCCTCGACCATGTTCACCCACTTGTGGCCGCCCACTTCAATCGGTAGCCAACACACAAAGCGTTGGCGCTGACCGATGTCGTTTGTGGCAAAGCTGTTATCCACAAACAACTCGCCCGCGTCGTAGAGCTTGTAGTCCCACGGCACCACTTTTTCTTCCAGCACACCGGCAGCCGTCACCAGCTTCCAAACTGAGCCAGGCGGATACAGCGATTGAATGGCATGATTGACTAGCGGCGTCTGTGGCTCGTTAGCGATGCGCAGGTAATATTCGCCATCGATGGCGCGCGCAAAGCGCGTGTTATCGTAGGTTGGCAGGCTGACCATCGCCAAAATCTCGCCGGTGCGCAAGTCCATGGCAATGACCGAGCCTGAGATAGTCACTTGTGCCTGCTTGGAAGCGTTGATCAGGTTGATGCGATCCTGCAGCGCCTGTTCTGCGACGCGCTGCAAGGCCAGATCGATGGTTAGGCGGATATTTTTGCCCGCCACAGGCTCGCGCCGATTGATCACCTGAATCGGCAGGCCCGCCACGTCCACGATGCGCGTCTCCAGGCCACGCTGACCTGCCAAGTCGCGCTCAAAATATGCCTCGACGCCTGCATAACCGACGCGCTCAAAAGCAGGATTGTAGCCCTGCTCGCGCAGCTCACGCGCCTCAGCCTCGCCAATCGGGCCGAGATAGCCAATGATCTGCGAAGTCAGGCTGCCGCTCGGATATTGGCGCACTGAGACGACCTCCACGCTGACGCCAGGCAGATTCTGCAGATCTTCAAGGATAGTCTGTGCGATGGCTTGCGGCACGTCTGTGGCGACGACAACAGGACGATATGGCGCGATGCCTTGCCCTTCGGCGATCTGCTCCTGTAGGCTGCGCACGAAGCGCCTGCCTGCTGCTTCGGCCGCAGCGCGTGTGGCAGGCACGTCGATCAGCGCTGAGAGCCGACTGAGCATCCGCAAAAGCGCCTCTTCATCATCAGGCACATAAGCCGGGGTGACTGAGACGTTGAAAGCGGGCGCGTTCAGCGCCAAAGGCATGCCGTAGCGATCGTAGATGATGCCGCGCGTAGCAGGCAAGGGCACGCTCTGCAGCGCATTCTCACGCGCCGCTGCCTCAAAGAACTCGCCGCGGATGAACTGAAACTCATACAGACGGTACATCAGCACGGCGAAGCTGCACAGCATCACGACGCTGAAGAAGACCAGTCGCGATCTTTGGAAAGGCAGGACTCTCTCTCTCATAGTCTCACTCACAAGCGGACGCGCTTTGGATAGAACGCCGCGTACAACCGCCCCAGTCCGAAGAAAATGAGCGGCATGGCCGCGGTATTGAAGAGCGCATTGGTCAAGGTGATGTATTGCAAAGTATAGCCGATCTCAACAGGGCGACGGATGATGAGCAACAGCGCGATCAGCGCACCGTGATAGATGAAGGTGCTGGGCGCAGCCAATAGCGCCGCCAAAAGCAGGTTGCGTCGTGTGCGCTGACCTGCCAGCAGATTCACGCTCATCGCTGCTGCTAAGAGCGCAAGCGCTGTTGTGCCGCTCGGCAGGCCGCTCAGCCAGTCTTGTAGCAAGCCGCCAGCAGAGGCCCAAAGCAACCCTTCGCTCAAGCCTGCCAGCAGCGTCCAGCTGACGGCCAGCAGCAAGACCAGATCGGGCGCGCTCTCGCCAATGCGCACTTCTGGCACGATCGTCGCCTGCATGAGCGCGCCTATCAGCACGATCGACAGGCTGAAATAGCGTCCCACGCTAGCAACTCATTGAAGGCAT